>USGH01000005.1 GCA_900554225.1 uncultured Eubacteriales bacterium
CACCGAGGTGCGCGCCGGCGATATTCTGGTCGGCAAGATCACGCCGAAGAGCGAGTCCGAAGTGGCGGCGGTAGAGCGCCTGTTGCGCGCGATTTTCGGCGAGAAGGCGGCGGATGTGAAGGATTCGAGCCTGACCGTGCCGAGCGGCAAGGGCGGCATCGTGATGGATATCCGCATCGAATATGCGAAGGATCCGTCGCGCTCCAGCCTGTCCAAGTCCGAGGAAAAACGTCAGCAGAAGATGATGAAGAACGACTATCGGGATATCTACAACGGCCTGATCGACGATCTGACCAGCCGTCTTTCCGATGTGATGCTCGGCATCAAGCTGCCGTATCCGATTTTCGATATGTCCCCGGCCCGTGAGAACGCGGTGCTGATCAGTTCCAACCGCAAGGTGACCAAGAGCTCGATCCAGAAGCTGGCGGCTCACTACGACTGCTGGAGCATGGAGGATTGCGACCTGAAGAAGACGCTGACCGAAATCATCGATTCGTTCATCCCGCAATTCGAGGAGAACGAGGAGAAGCGCCGCCGGATGGCCGACAATATGGATTCCGGCGACAACGCCGATCTCGGTGTGATCAAGCGCGTGAAGGTCTATGTCGGCTGCAAGCGCAAGCTGCAGGTCGGCGACAAGATGGCCGGCCGTCACGGCAACAAGGGTATCGTGTCGCGGATTGTGCCGGTGGAGGACATGCCGTTCCTTGAGGACGGTACGCCGGTGGACATCATCCTGAACCCGCTCGGCGTGCCGAGCCGTATGAATATCGGCCAGGTGCTCGAAACTCACCTGGGCTGGGCCGCCAAGATGCTCGGCTTCAAGGCCGCCACTCCGGTGTTCGACGGTATCGGCGAGCAGGAGATCATCGACCTGATGCGCAAGGGCAACGACGCTTTCACCGCGAAGGAGGGGCATGACTACCACTGGGGCTTCAAGCAGAACGAGGCCGGCGAGTGGGTCTACGACGGCAAGGCGGACGTCTATGACGGCCGGACCGGCAATAAGTTCGACCAGCGCGTGATGGTCGGTCAGGTGTACATGCTGAAGCTGGACCACCTGGTCGCCAACAAGATCCACGCCCGTGCGGTCGGCCCGTATTCACTGGTCACCCAGCAGCCGCTCGGCGGTAAGGCGCAGCACGGCGGCCAGCGCTTCGGAGAAATGGAAGTGTGGGCGCTCGAAGCGTACGGCGCCGCCTACAACCTGCAGGAGATGCTGACGGTGAAATCGGACGACGTCGCCGGCCGTGCCCGCATCTACGAATCGATCGTCAAGGGGCACAATGTGCTGGAAGCCGGACGGCCTGAGTCCTTCAACGTGCTGCTGAAGGAAATGCAGAGTCTCGGTCTTGACATCCGCACGGTCAAAAAGACGTCCGAAAACTAATTCGAGGAGGAAATAACCTTGATTGACAATACTTATGCTTATCGGGAGCTGTTGGGCAAAAGCTCGACGACTTCGTTCAGCGCGGTTTCGATTAATGTGGCGTCTCCGGAAGTGATCCGTTCCTGGTCGTTCGGGGAAGTGAAGAAGCCGGAAACCATCAACTATCGCACCCTGAAGGCGGAACGTGACGGGCTTTTCTGCGAACGGATCTTCGGTCCCACCAAGGACTGGGAATGCCTTTGCGGAAAGTATAAGCGGATCCGTCATAAGGGCAAGATCTGCGAAAAGTGCGGCGTACAGGTCACCCAGAAGAAGGTGCGCCGCGAACGGATGGGTCATATCGAGCTGGCAGCCCCGGTATCGCACATCTGGTATTTCCGCGCCATCCCCTCCCGTATGGGATTGCTCCTCGATATTTCCCCGCGCCTCTTGGAGAAGGTACTCTACTTCGCGTCCTATATCGTGATCGATCCGGGCGAAACTCCGCTTGCCAAGTACCAGCTTCTGAAGGAATCCGAATACCGCGCCGCCTATGAACGTTATGAGAACGATTTCCGCGTGGGAATGGGTGCGCAGGCGATTCAGGAGCTGCTTGCGGAGCTCGACATTGAAAAGCTCTCCGCACAGCTCAAGGAAGAGCTCGAAAATGCCTCCGGACAGAAGAAGATCCGCATCGTCAAGCGTCTGGAGGTCGTCGAGGCCTTCCGCAAGTCCGGCAACAAGCCCGAATGGATGATCATGAACATCGTTCCGGTCATTCCGCCGGATATCCGCCCCATGGTCCAGCTTGACGGCGGCAGATTCGCGGCATCCGACATGAACGATCTCTATCGCCGTGTCATCAATAGAAACAACCGTCTGAAACGGCTCACCGAGCTGCACGCGCCGGACATCATCATCCGGAACGAAAAGCGTATGCTGCAGGAAGCCGTGGACGCGCTCATCGATAACGGCAGACGGGGCAAGCCGGTCACCGGTCCGTCCAACCGTCCGCTCAAATCGCTCTCCGAAATGCTCCGTGGTAAGCAGGGGCGTTTCCGTCAGAATCTGCTTGGCAAACGTGTTGACTACTCCGGCCGTTCCGTTATCGTCGTCGGCCCTGAGCTGAAGATGTACCAGTGCGGTCTGCCGAAGGAAATGGCTCTCGAGCTGTTCAAGCCCTTTGTCATGAAGCGGCTTGTCGAAACCGGCAAGGCCTCCAACATCAAGGAAGCGAAAAAGAAGGTCGAAAAGGTCAATCCGGACGTATGGGATGCACTCGAAAACGTCATCAAGGGTCATCCGGTTCTCTTGAACCGCGCACCGACGCTGCACCGTCTGTCCATTCAGGCATTCGAGCCGGTGCTTGTCGAGGGTAAAGCGATCAAGCTCCATCCGCTCGTTTGTAAGGCATTCAACGCGGACTTCGACGGCGACCAGATGCCGGTTCACGTTCCGCTGACCTCCGAAGCACAGGCGGAAGCACGGTTCCTCATGCTCTCCGCAAACAACCTCCTGAAGCCCGTAGACGGTCACACCATCACCGTTCCGTCGCAGGATATGGTTCTCGGTTCCTTCTACCTCACGATCGATAAAGCAGGCGAACCCGGCGAGGGCAAGGTCTTCCGCAACTTCGATGAGGCAATGATGGCATACGAGAACGGACTGCTCGGTCTCCATGCCCCGATCAAGGTGCGCGTGGAAAAGGAAATCGACGGCGTGACGCAGTCCCGGATCATCGACGCTACCCTGGGACGGCTCATCTTCAACAACCCGATCCCGCAGGATCTCGGCTACGTGGACAGGAGCGACCCGGAGAAGGCGTTCGATCTCGAAATCATGTTCACGTGCGGTTCCAAGCAGCTTTCCGATATGATCGACCGCTGCATTAAGAACCATGGCTTTGCCACCACCGCCGCGATGCTGGACAACATCAAGGCGATGGGCTATAAATATTCCACCCGCGCGTCCATTTCCATCTCCGTTGCCGACATGATCATCCCGAAGGAAAAATACTCCCTGGTCGCTGCCGCCGAGAAGAAGGTGGACAACATTGCCCGCCACTTCCACAGAGGTGAGCTGACGGAGGAGGAACGGTACAACAACGTCATCGAGATCTGGGAACAGACCACCAAGGATGTCGTTGCCGCACTTCAGGCAAACTTCGACCGCTACAACTCCATCAAGATGATGTCCGACTCCGGTGCCCGTGGTTCTATGACACAGATGCGTCAGCTCGCCGGTATCCGTGGTCTGATGTTTGCGACCAACGGTAAAACGATGGAGCTGCCGATCAAATCGAACTTCCGTGAGGGTCTGAACATCCTGGAATACTTCATGGCAGCCCGCGGCGCGCGGAAATCCCTGTCCGATACGGCACTCAAAACCGCCGACTCCGGTTATCTGACCAGACGACTCGTCGATGTGGCACAGGATGTCATTATCCGCGAGGAGGACTGCGGCTCCACGCACGGCATCTGGGTCTCCGATATTAAGGAAGGCAACGACGTTATCGAATCCCTGAAGGATCGTCTCGTCGGTCGTTACGTCATCGGCGATGTGGTTCATCCCGAAACGGGTGAGCTCATCGTTGCAGACAACCATCCCGTTACGGAGGAACAGGCTTGCGTAATCGTCCGCGCCGGGATCACCGAGGTTCAGATCCGTACCGTACTCCAGTGCCATTCCCACTACGGTGTGTGCGCACATTGCTACGGCTACGACCTTGCCAACAACAAGCCCGTCAACGTCGGTGAATCCGTCGGTATCATTGCCGCACAGTCCATCGGTGAACCGGGTACCCAGCTGACCATGCGTACCTTCCATACCGGTGGTGTCGCAGCTGCCAATATCACACAGGGTCTGCCGCGTGTCGAGGAGCTGTTCGAAGCGCGGAAACCGAAGAAGACCGCCATTGTTGCCGAATGCGCCGGTACGGTCGCCATCACGGACGTAAAGAAGATCCACAACGTCACGATCACCCCGGACGATCCGTCGCTGGAGAAGATCGAGTACCAGATCCCGTTCGGTGTGCGCATCGTCGTGGAAGAAGGACAGCACGTCAACCCCGGCAAGGAGCTGACGGAGGGCGATAAGAACCCCGCCGATATTCTCCGGATCAACGGCATCGACGCGGTGTACAACTATATCATCCTTGAGGTCCAGAAGGTCTACCGTTCGCAGTCCATCAACATCAACGACAAGCACATCGAGGTCATTGCCCGCCAGATGACGAGAAAGATCCGCGTCGTCGATCAGGGCAGCACGCCGCTTCTCTCCGGCTCGATGGTCAACGTCGGCGAGTTCATGTACGAAAACGAGGAGATCCAGAGACGGATCGACGAAGGCGAGCGCGATCTCATGCTGGCAACGGGCGAATCCGTCCTGCTCGGCATCACGAAAGCGTCCCTCCAGACGGAATCCTTCCTTTCCGCCGCTTCGTTCCAGGAGACCACCAAGGTTCTCACCGAAGCTGCGATCAAGGGGAAGGTCGATCACCTCCTTGCGCTGAAGGAAAATGTTATCATCGGTAAGCTTATCCCCGCAGGTACCGGTATGCAGTGCTACCGTGACGTGGAGGTCGAGCATACCGTAGAGCCGGAATCGCCGTTTTTGGATCTCGATATGGATCTGGACGACGAGTATCCGGAGTATGACGATGGTGTTGACGACGATGCAGATCTGGACGAATACCCGGAGGAAGCCGCAGAGGATGCAGTCATCGACGCCGATCTCGACGCGGAAGCCAAAGCCGAGGAAGAGGATGCCGATACAATCCCGGAAGAGGACGATGAAACGGTAGCCGAAGCCGCTGTGGAATCCGAATCCGACGTGGAGGATACCGAGGAGAGCAATTCCTGAACGGCTCGCCGATTCGAATAGCCAGCCGTGACACGGATGCAAATCCGATCACGCGGTCTCCCCGATAGAATCCGACAAAAGTCTACATTATTTATATAGATAACAGGCGGCGGTTCTCCGATGCGAGGACTGCCGCCATCGGATTTTATGGAAAATGCGAATGGACGGGTTGACCGTGCAGCAGCGGTGTACTCCAGTGTGTGAAAGAACGGAAAAACGCGGATGGATCGATCCGATGCGGGAAACGACGCAGGAAGGACTGAAAATAATCCATAAAATCCGGGAGTAATCTGTATAAAACCTGTGCAATTGGGAGAATATGCGTAAAGATAGATAAACGCCTTGACAAATCGGGTCACTTTTGATATAATCAAGTGTACGCATTAGGGGTAGTCTGTCTATTCCTGTCGCGTAAGCCGGATCCGGGTTTCATCTCGCCTGTATCCGCGCAGCAAAACCATCGTTTATTACGCAAAGAAGGAGGAAAAACAATGCCGACATTTAACCAGCTCGTAAAGCAGGGCAGAACCGATAAGGTGTACAAGTCCAAGGCTCCCGTTCTCCAGCAGGGCTACAACTCTCTGAAGAAGGCGAACACCGATCAGCACGCACCGCAGAAGCGCGGCGTATGCACCAAGGTTGAGACCCGTACCCCGAAGAAGCCGAACTCCGCTATCCGTAAGATCGCCAAGGTTCGTCTCACCAACGGTATGGAAGCTCTGTGCTACATCCCCGGTATCGGTCATAACCTGCAGGAACACTCCGTGGTTCTCATCCGCGGCGGTCGTGTACGTGACCTGCCTGGTGTACGTTACCACATCATCCGCGGTACGCTCGATACGCAGGGCGTTGCCAACCGGAAACAGTCCCGCTCCAAGTACGGTGCAAAGAGACCGAAGAAATAATTCGCGCCCCGCACCAAACTCGTTTGTGTGTACCCATAATCGTAACCTTTATGCGTAATAAATGTTTCGAGTCTGGTCCGCACTTACGGAAGATTTCTTTCGAGTACCTGTGATATCATAATTTTCATGAAGGAGGGAAGAACAGTGTCTAGAAGAGGTCAGATTTCAAAAAGAGATGTTTTACCGGACCCCCTGTACAACTCCAAGCTCGTTACCAAGCTGGTGAACAACATCATGTACGACGGCAAAAAAGGCGTCGCGCAGAAGATCGTTTATGATGCGTTCGCCATCATCGAAACCAAGCTCGGTCAGAACCCGCTGGAAGTATTTACGGAAGCCCTTGAAAACATTATGCCCGTTCTGGAAGTAAAGGCGCGTCGTGTAGGCGGCTCCAACTACCAGGTTCCTATGGAAGTCCGTCCCGAGAGACGTCAGACGCTCGGTCTGCGTTGGCTCGTTGCCTTCTCGCGCACCAGAGGTGAAAAGACCATGGCGGACCGCTTAGCTGCGGAGATCATGGATGCCAAGAACAGCACCGGCGGCGCATTCAAGAAGAAGGAAGAGACCCATAGAATGGCGGAAGCCAACAAGGCATTCGCACATTTCCGGTATTGATCGGTCTGCCACCCGTATTTACCGGTTTTCCACTGCAATCGTACAATTTTTCATAAACAACCTACTTTGGAACGGTCCAATGCCAATCGCCGCTTTGTGATTCCACAGACGGCAGGATCGTTCACTCCACTCGCCCCTATTCGAAAAGGAGAATGAATACAATATGCCAAGGGATTATTCACTTGAGCGTACCCGGAACATCGGCATCATGGCGCACATCGACGCCGGTAAGACGACCACCACGGAGCGCATTCTGTTCTACACCGGAAAGACCCATAAGATCGGCGAGACCCACGAGGGCTCCGCGACCATGGACTGGATGGAACAGGAACAGGAGAGAGGTATCACCATTACCTCTGCGGCTACGACCTGCTTCTGGAAGAATACCCGTATCAACATCATCGACACCCCCGGGCACGTTGACTTCACTGTCGAAGTAGAACGTTCTCTCCGCGTACTCGATGGCTCTGTTACCGTATTCTGCGCAAAGGGCGGTGTTGAACCGCAGTCTGAAACCGTTTGGAGACAGGCTACCAAGTACAATGTTCCGCGTATGGCTTACGTCAACAAAATGGACATCATGGGCGCAAACTTCTACCACGTAGTGGACATGATGAAGGAACGTCTCAAAGCCAACGCTGTTCCGATTCAGCTTCCTATCGGGGCTGAGGAAACCTTCCGTGGGATCATCGACCTGATCAACATGGAAGCGGATATTTATTACGACGAACTCGGCAAGGATATGCGTGTTGAACCCATTCCGGAGGATATGCGCGGCAAGGCTGAGGAATATCGCGCCGCAATGCTCGAATCTCTCGCGGAATCCGATGAGGAATTCTTTGAGAAGTACATCGAGGGTGAGGAATTCACCACCGATGACATTAAGGCAGCGATCCGTCGTGCCACCATCGCAAACAAATTCGTTCCCGTGATCTGCGGTACCTCGTACAAGAACAAGGGCGTACAGAAGCTCCTCGACGCAATCGTGGACTATATGCCCGCACCGACCGACATCCCGCCGATCAAGGGTATCAATCCCGTGACCGAGGAGGAAGAGGTTCGTCATTCTTCCGATGAGGAACCCTTCGCAGCTCTGGCGTTCAAGATCATGACCGACCCGTACGTTGGAAAGCTCTGCTTCTTCCGCGTATATTCCGGTATGATCCAGACCGGTCAGACCGCATATAATCCCACCAAGCGCGCAAGAGAACGTTTCGGACGTATCCTCCAGATGCACGCCAACGATCGTAAGGATATTGACACCTGCTACGCCGGCGATATTGCCGCTGTCGTTTCCGTCAAGAACACCACGACCGGTGACACCTTCTGCGATGAAAAGTACCCGATCGTCCTCGAATCCATGGAATTCCCGGAACCTGTTATCCGCGTCGCCATCGAGCCGAAAACCAAGGCGGGTGAGGAAAAGATGGGTATCGCTCTCGCAAAGCTTGCTGAAGAGGACCCGACCTTCCGCACCTACACCGACGAGGACACCGGTCAGACCATCATTGCCGGTATGGGTGAGCTGCATCTGGAGATCATCGTTGACCGTCTGCTCCGCGAATTCAAGGTAGAAGCGAATGTGGGTCGTCCCCAGGTCGCTTATAAGGAAACCATCCGTCGGCCCGCTGAATCCGATCTCAAATACGCCCGTCAGTCCGGTGGTAAAGGTCAGTACGGTCACGTCAAGATCCGTATCGAGCCCAATGAGCCCGGCGCAGGCTTCGTATTCGAGAATACCGTTGTCGGCGGCGCGATCCCGAAGGAATATATCCCCGCAGTACAGGCCGGTATCGAAAGCGCGATGCAGAACGGTGTTCTCGCCGGCTACAACGTTGTGGACGTGAAGGTCAATCTGTACGATGGTTCCTATCACGAGGTGGACTCCTCCGAAATGGCATTCAAGATCGCCGGTTCCATGGCGTTCAAGGATGCTATGCAGAAGGCAGATCCTGTCCTCACCGAGCCGATCATGAAGGTCGTCGTCGTCATCCCGGAAGAATACATGGGCGACGTTATCGGCGACATCAACCAGAGACGCGGTCAGATCCAGTCCATGGAAAACGTCTTCGGCGCATTCCAGATCACTGCATATATCCCGCTGTCTGAAATGTTCGGCTACGCTACCGTTCTTCGTTCCCGTTCCCAGGGTCGTGGTACCTACTCCATGGAGCCGGATCACTTCGCCGAGGTCCCGAAGAGCGTTCACGAAAGCATCATCAAGGCACGCAACGCAAAGTAATGCGGCATGGTTGGCACAGGTGGGCATCCATTGTCCGCCTGTCCGGCAAGCCACATCTATTATGCCTGCATGACCCCATTTTGAGATACCCTATGCGCTGTGCCTGACCGACAAAATCGGCTCTGCACGGCAAACAATCGTATTTCCAAACCAACAAAAATAATTTCATTTCAGGAGGCTTTCCAAAATGGCAAAGGAAAAATTTGAACGGACAAAACCCCATGTCAACATTGGTACCATCGGCCACGTTGACCACGGTAAGACCACTCTGACTGCTGCTATCACCAAGGTTCTTGCTCTGAACAACGGTAAAGTTGAGTTCATGGCATACGACCAGATCGACAACGCTCCGGAAGAAAGAGCCCGTGGTATCACAATCAACACCCGTCACGTTGAATACGAAACCGCTAAGCGTCACTACGCGCACGTTGACTGCCCCGGCCACGCTGACTATGTTAAGAACATGATCACCGGTGCGGCCCAGATGGACGGCGCAATCCTCGTGGTTGCAGCTTCCGACGGTCCGATGCAGCAGACCCGTGAGCACATCCTGCTCGCTCGTCAGGTTGGCGTTCCGGCTATCGTTGTGTTCATGAACAAGACCGACCTCGTTGACGACGAAGAACTCCTTGAGCTCGTAGAGATGGAGATCCGTGACCTCCTGTCTCAGTACGACTTCCCGGGCGATGATATTCCGATCATCCGCGGCTCCGCTCGTGTTGCTCTGGAATCCACTTCCACCGACCCGAACGCTCCCGAATATGCTTGCATCCACGAGCTGATGGACGCTGTTGACAGCTACATCCCGACTCCGGACAGAAAGGCTGACCTGCCGTTCCTGATGCCGGTTGAGGACGTATTCTCCATCACCGGTCGTGGTACCGTTGCTACGGGTAGAGTTGAGCGTGGTACCGTTAAGATGGGCGACACCGTTGAAATCATCGGTCTGACTGACGAAAGAAAGACCACCGTTATCACCGGCGTTGAAATGTTCCGTAAGCTCCTTGATTCCGCTGAAGCTGGCGACAACGTAGGTCTGCTGCTCCGTGGTATCGACAAGAAGGGTGTTGAAAGAGGTCAGGTTCTCTGCAAGCCCGGCACCATCCACCCGCACACCAAGTTCGTTGGTCAGGTGTACGTTCTGACTGAAAAGGAAGGCGGACGTCAGAAGCCGTTCTTCTCCGGTTACAGACCGCAGTTCTATTTCCGTACCACCGACGTTACCGGCACCATCAAGCTCCCTGAGGGCGTTGAAATGTGCCGTCCGGGCGACAACGTAAACATGGAAGTTGAGCTCATCACCCCCATCGCTATCGAAAAGGGTCTGCGTTTCGCTATCCGTGAAGGCGGTCGTACCGTTGGTTCCGGCGTCGTTGCCGAAATCGAAGGCTAATTGCCGTTCATAGCCGCGGTTTTGTCCTGTATAAGGTCGCGGAAAACAATACAAGGCTGATGGGTTTCCTGTCAGCCTTGCTTTGCATTTAGGAGATTAGTATCATGGTCAAAAGGAATTTAGCTGTACTGCTCACCATTGCGATGCTGCTGCCGCTCGCTTCCTGCGGGAACAACGAAACAAGCGATACGCAGGATACCGCGAACACGCAGAACAACACCTCTGCCGATACCACGACCCAGACCGAAACGGAAACCGAGTTGACAAGCGGTCTGCCGGACAAGGATTTTGCCGGTAAGGATTTTCATTTCTATGTCATGGGCAAAGAGCGCAACGCCAACAACTATTCCGTCGAGATTTATTCCGCGGAACAAACCGGCGAGGTCATCAACGACGCTGTGTACAACCGGAACATGACCCTTGCCGATAAGTACAACTTCACCATTTCTGAAACGCGGTGCGGCAGCGGCGAGGATATGGATACCACGATCGATAAGCTGGTGCAAAGTGGGGACGATACCTACCAGGTCGCCATGCTCAGTCTCATGGAATCCGCAGCCATTATCCCGAAAAACGTGCTGTATGACCTGAATGAGGTCGAAAACCTGGATCTTTCCAAGGATTGGTGGGATTCTACAATCGTGAAGGATCTATCCATCGGCGGCAAGCTGTTCAATGCCATGGGCGACATCAACATCATGGACAACAACGCCACCTGGGCGGTCTTTTTCAACAAGGTGCTGATGGAGAACAACGACTTTGAAATGCCGTACGATACGGTACGTGCGGGTAAGTGGACGTACGACGCCTACTACGCCATGTCGTCCGCGGTCGCGCAGGATCTCGACGGCAATGGTCAGATGGACGACAACGACCTCTGGGGAACCGTCGGCGCCAGCGAAAACACGCCGTTTTTGTTCTTCTCTTCCGGTGAACACTTCATCGTGAAGGATGAAAACGACATGCCTGTGATCCAGACACCGACGGATCGCGTGTACTCCGTCATCGAAAACGTGCTGAAGATCCAGCAGGATAAGAACTCCACCCTGGTTGTAGAGCGCGCGAAGAGCACCTACACGAACGTTTGGAGCGACCTCATCCGCGGCAACTTCCGCAACGATCTCGCCCTGTTCTACGTCGCGGGGCTGTTGACCTACACCCTCATGCGCGACATGGAAAGCGAGTACGGACTTCTGCCGCTGCCGAAGCTGGACGAAGCGCAGACCAACTATTGGACGACGATCAACCACGGCAACTGTTCCACAGTCACGATCCCAGTCTCCAACCAGAACGTCGCCGACACCGGATTTGTTCTGGAAGCCATGGCGTTCGAGAGCATGAAGACCCTCACCCCCGCATACTACGATGTGGCTTTGCAGAGAAAGTACATGAGCGACGAGGAAAGCCGCGATATGCTGGCGATCATTCTGGAAAACCGGACCATCGATCAGTCCGTGGCGTACAACTGGGGCGGTCTGTTCGGCACGCTCTCCGGTCTGACCACGACGCAGAACGCCGATTTTGCCTCCAAATTCGCGAAGATGGAACCGACCATGCAGACTGCAATGGACAAGTTCATCGAGAACATCGAAAAATAAGCAAAACTCTGCTTTAGGGAACGGAGTTTGTCCGTTTCATCTGAAGCATAACAAAATTTCGGGGATAGGTGCAATTCCTTACCGGCGGTATAGTCCGCGAACATACGAAACCGTGTCAGAAGCCATGGTGCGTATGCCGAGCAGGTGTGATTCCTGCACCGACGGTGACAGTCCGGACGGGAGAAGGCAGAATGCTGTCGCACTCCGTGGGATCCATCATGGATCTATGGTATGTGCGCAACCCAAAGACCCCGATTCGTGGATTTCCCGCCGATCGAGGTCTTTCTTTCTCCTTATATTGATTTAGATATAGGAGTATTTCATTATGAATGCACAAACCAATTCGCGTGAAAAGCTGAAAAAAATCGTTGCAACCGGTGTGTTCGCCGCGTTTGCGTATATCTGCTGTGTACTGTTCCACTTCCGCGTGTCGTTTCTGTCCTTTGAGCTGAAGGATGCGGTGATGGCGGTGGGCGCGATGAGTCTCGGTCCGATTGCCGGCGGTGCCATGGTCGTGATCGTTTGCCTTGTGGAGCTTGTCACGATCAGCTCGACCGGGGTGTACGGACTGGTGATGAATCTGCTCTCCAGCCTGACCTATGTCTGCGTAGGCAGCGCGATCTACCATCGGCACAGAACCATGCGCGGCGCGATCACGGGTACGGTCGTGGCATCGGTCGCAACGGTGCTCGTCATGATCGGTGCCAACTGCGTCATCACACCGGCGTATATGCACGTGGAGACAGCGGAGGTGATCGCCCTGATCCCGACCCTGCTCCTGCCGTTCAATGTGACAAAGACGCTCTTCAACAGCGCGGTCGTGTTTCTCTTATACAAGCCGGTGACAAACGCGCTGGTTTCCGCGGGATTTCTGCCCAAACATGCGTCGGCTTCTGTAGAAGCGGTACACACGGAGCCATCGGCAGACGTGAAGCGAAGACGCAGAATTCTTGTACCCGTGCTTTCCGCTGTGATCGTGGTCGCGTGCCTGCTCTATTTCTTCCTCGCGCTGAATGGCAGTTTCACGCTGCGGTGAGTCATTTTTCCTGTTGTATACTGCCATATTTCGAGAACCGGTGGGAAAGCCTGCCGGTTCTTTTGTATGGGATGCTGATTGCGGGGGTATATAAACAGAATAGATCGTACAGGATGCCTATTGCATCGCATGAGGATCTGTGGTATACTATGAGTTGAAAATAAAGAAGTCTTCACATCCGAAACTTTCTTATCAAGAGCGGCGGAGGGACTGGCCCTGCGATGCCCGGCAACCTATCCAGCGAAACACGCGTGACAAGGTGCCAATTCCTGACAGATGAGAATGGTGAATCGATGATTATGTTCCGGTTCTCATGCTGTGCGGTATGAGAGCTTTTTTATTGGAAATTGTACCCATTTGGAGGAAATATGAGACGTTTGTTTACCAGTGAATCCGTGACAGAAGGGCATCCCGACAAAATCTGCGACCAGATCTCCGACCGGATCCTCGACGAAATGCTGAAGGTGGATCCGATGTCCCGCGTGGCCTGCGAGACGACCTGCACAACGGGGCTTGTGATGGTCATGGGCGAGATTACGACGAAGGCATACGTGGACATTCAGTCCGTGGTGCGCAAGACGATTCTGGACATCGGCTACGACCGTGCGAAATACGGCTTTGACGGCTCGACGTGCGCGGTGATCAACTCGATCCATGAGCAGTCCCCGGACATTGCGCTTGGCGTGGACAAATCCCTGGAGGCAAAGGACGGTGCGGATACGGATGCGTTTGACACAGGGGCTGGCGATCAGGGGCTGATGTTCGGATATGCCTGCGACGAGACACCGGAGCTGATGCCGCTGCCGATCTCCCTTGCCCATGCCATGGCGAAGAAGCTGACGGAGGTGCGCAAAGCGGGGATCCTGCCGTATCTGCGCCCGGATGGAAAGACGCAGGTGACGGTGGAGTACGACGAAAACGACCGTCCCGTGCGTGTGGACACGGTGGTGGTGTCGTCCCAGCACGATCCGGATGTGGAGCTTTCCCAGATCCGTGCGGACATTCTCCGTGAGGTGATTCTCCCGATCGTGCCGGAAGCGATGTTTGACGTGGAGACAAAGGTATACGTGAATCCGACAGGGCGGTTCGTGATCGGCGGTCCCATGGGCGACAGCGGCTTGACCGGTCGAAAGATCATCGTGGACACCTATGGCGGATACGCCCGGCACGGCGGCGGCTGCTTCTCCGGCAAGGATCCCACGAAGGTGGACCGCAGTGCCTCTTATATGGCGCGCTACATTGCGAAGAATCTTGTTGCTGCGGGGGCAGCCCGGAAGTGTGAGGTACAGATTGCCTACGCGATTGGTGTGGCACATCCGGTATCCGTGCGTGTGGATACGTTTGGCACGGGGATCAAGCCGGACGCGGTTCTCGAACAGCTCGTGATGGAGCTGGTGGATATGCGCCCCGCTGCCATCATCGCAAAATTTGATCTCCGCCGCCCGATCTACGGGGAGCTTGCCGCCTACGGTCACATGGGTCGTGAAGATCTCCACGCGCCGTGGGAAGCCTTAGACCTGGTGCCGCAAATCAAAGAAAGACTGTAAAACAAAGAACGAGGGAACGCCTCTCTTGAAAAAAGCCGCGTTCCCCCGTTCTTTTATTTCATCACGCCACCGGCAGGGTGAACCAGAAGCGCGTACCGGAGCCGGGCGTGGATTGGACACCGAAACGGGCTCCTGCCAATACGAGAATGTTCTTTACAATCGATAGACCAAGTCCGGTACCCATATCGGCACGCTTGTGGTAGTCGTGTACCTTGTAGTAGCGTTCCCAGACCTGGGGCAGCTTGTCCTCGGGGATCCCGATGCCGTGGTCGATCACGGAGATCGTCACATTGCCGTCCGCGATCTCCTGCCGCACGATCGCCTGTTTGTCGTCTCCCGCGTAATTCACCGCATTGTTCACCAGATTGTAAACCACCTGTAAGATCCGCTCGCGGTCGGTGTTCAGGTATACGTCTGCGTCTGCCTCCAAACGAATGTCATAGCCCTCGCGCTCCCGCAGCCTGCTGTATCGGCTGAGCGTCTCGCGGAGTACCTCCGTCAGATTGAAGCGCGCCGGATGGAGGACCACCACCCCGTTCTGGAACCGCGATACCTCCAGCATATCGTTCACAAGGGACGTGAGCCGCGCCGTCTCGTCGATGATCACCTGCATATTTTCCGCGGTTGCTTCTCCCGGAATGTCCCGAATCATCTCGCTGTAGCCGGAGATCATGGTCAGCGGTGTGCGCAGATCGTGCGAAATGTTCGCCACCAGATCCTTCTGCATTTTGTCAAGACACGACAGCTCCTGTGCCGCGCGGTTCAGTGTTTCCGAGAGCTGGACGGTTTCGGTGCAGTTGCCGCCGTCGAAGTGGACATTGTAGTCCCCCATCGCAAGCTGCGCCGCCTCGCCGCTCATTTTGGTAAGCGGGCGCGCAAAATACGCCGACAGTGCAAACGCCATTCCCGCACCGAGCAGAGCCATCAGCACCGAGATCAGGATCAGCTGCATCCGGAGGACCGATACCGTGGCGTTCAAGGGGGAGATCTGCATATTGATGATGTAGAGCAGATCGCCGGCCTTGTTCATACCTGCGTGGATCACACTCCGCGTCCGCTCTATGGCGTCTGCGTCGGCATCCTCACCGTTCGGACGAAAGAGGGAAGCGATCGCAAATTCCTCTTCAAAGGAGCCGCCGCCCTCCTGTGTCCCCACGTAGATCCGGCTCAGCTGCTCCGACGACAGCATATTGTGTACAAAACAGAACACGTTGGAATGCTCCCGGATCACCTCCGCTGCATATCCCTGCCGGATCGTGAACACCGATACGCACACATTCGATTCCTGTGCCACCGATGCCGCTGTATTCCGCAGTTCTTCCTCGACGGCCTGCGCGGTGTCCTCGGATTGCACCGTGTCGGATGCCGCGTCAAACGCATCGATGGCTTTTTCCATTGCGACGACCCCGCGATGGAGCTCCCGCAGCTTGACGGTGTGGTGCATACTGTCCATGAAGAAGGTCTGGAATAGCCAGATCGCCCCGATCACCACCACAATAAACGCGCCGAACGACAGGAGAAGCCGTGTGCGCATTGTCATGGGGTGGCGGATACGGTGTTTTTTTGCCGCTTCTTCCGGCATATCATTGTTCTGCGTCAAAACGATAGCCCACTCCTCTCAGCGTCACGATGTATTTTGCGTACTTGCCGAGACTCTTGCGCAGCAATTTGATGTGTGTGTCGAGCGTGCGGTCGTCGCCGAAATAGTCGTAGCCCCACACCTCGCAGATCAGCTTCTCTCTTGTCAGGGCGATATTTTTGTTTTTGAGCATATAGAAGAAGAGATCGTATTCCTTCGGGGTCATGTCGGCGCGCTTTCCGTCCACATACACGATCCGCGCTGTCAGATCCGCCTTCAGTCCGCCATCCGCCAGAGAAACGATCTCGTTGGGCTGTGCCTCCGCGGTGGGATTGGCAGCGGTGCGTCCCTGTGTGCGCTTCATGACGGCATCCACGCGCAGCATCAGCTCCTTTGGGGAGAACGGCTTGACCACATAGTCGTCGATCCCCAGCTCAAAGCCGTTGATCTTGTCGTATTCCTCTCCGCGCGCGGACAGCATGATGATCGGGATCTGTGAGAATTTGCGGATCTCCCGGCAAGCGGAAAAGCCGTCCAGCTCCGGCATCATAATATCGATGATCATAATATCGAAGCTGCCTTCCCTGCACAGCCGGACTGCCTCCATGCCGTCCTTTGCCTCGGTGACGGTATGACCCTCGTACACGGCGTATTTCGAGATCAGCTTGCGGATCATTTCTTCATCGTCCACGACAAGAATGTGGTATCCCATAGGTCAGATGCTCCTTTCGGGTGAGAAAAATTAGGAATACTCTGCTTCCAGAGAGGGGGGGATGGCTTCAGAGTATCCTTATGTCAAACAAAGGGAAAATGGGGATCAGTGATGAGCCGATCCCCTGTTTTGTTGGATTCGTTCAGCCTCTGGTGATCGGCAGTTCGGTTTCCGCGGATTCAGGCACCTTTTCGTAGCAGGTGACTTCCACCTCGGTGATCTTGCCCTGACGAGACACCTGGAATGTGAGCTTGTCGCCAACGGAAGCCTTCTTCACGATAGCGGTCACATCCTCGCGGGAGCTGATCTCCTCGCCGTTTACCGAGATGATTCTGTCGCCGACCTGGAGTACATCGTCATTGTAGCCTTCCGTGACCTCGGTGATATACGTGCCGTAGCCGGAGAGACCCAGATACCGTGCCATAGATGCGTCCGTGATGTCCACAAGACCGATACCGATGACAACCTTACCCTTGACGTAGCCATATTCCATGAGCTGCTCCGCGACGTTCAGCGCATCGTTGACCGGGATCGCGAATCCAAGTCCTTCCACGCCGTCGCCGGAGGATTTTGCGTTTACAACACCGATGAGTTCACCGCGCATATTGAACAGACCGCCGCCGGAGTTACCGGGGTTGACCGCCGCGTTCGTCTGGAGAAGGTTCATCTCCACGCCGTTGACGGAGATTTCACGGTCGAGTGCGCTGATGATGCCGTTTGTGACGGAACCGCCCAGCTCGCCAAGCGGATTGCCGACCGCGATGACATCTTCACCGACGGAGAGCTTGTCGCTGTCGCCCATCACCGCGGGAGTGAGTCCGGTTTTGTCGATCTTGAGGATGGCGATGTCCGCGTCCGCGTCTGTGCCGATCACGGTTGCATCGTATTCGGAACCATCGGTGAGACGGACGGTGATTTTTTCCGCGATCGTGGTGCCGTCGCTGCCGCAGATGACGTGGTTGTTCGTGATGATATAGCCGTCCTCGGAGATGATCACACCGGAGCCTGCGCCGCCCGATACGTACTGGTACCACAGGCTGACGGTGGTGTATTCGGTGTTGATCTCCACCACGGAATCCTTGACCATGGCGGCTACCTGTGCGCTGGTGAGATCGCCGCCGTCCGCTGTCGTCGAGGTGGTGACGGTGTCCACACCCTTATAGATTACCGTGGGCGCATTGGTACCGTTTGCCGTGTCGGACGAATTCTGCGTAATGGTGGTGGATTCTGCCCGAGCGAAATACTGGTTGCCGAGTGCGGAGCCGATGAAACCGAAGCCGGTGGAGAGAAGGATACCGCCGACGACTGCCAGAGCTACGAAGCCTGCCTTGCCGTTCCTGCGCGCCTTCTTCTGCTGTGCGGGACGATAGGAGATCTCGCCCTGATGCGGCTGATACTGCTGGTACTGCCCATACGGATTGCCGTTTGGCTGTGCGTTGTAGGGATTCTGGCTGTAGGAGCTGCCATTTGCGCCATTCTGCTGGGTACCATACTGGTTTGCGTTGTACGGATTCTGCGGCATGCTGTTCTGCGGTGCGGCATTCTGTGTCGCTGCCGGATTGCTGTTTGTCTGCTGCGTGAGATACGGGTTTTCGATCGGCGCGTGCGGCGTGGTATCCTGTGCCGGGGTGTTGCTTACCGTGCCGTTGTCGGTCGTGGTATCGGCTGCGGAAGCCGTGTGCTCTGCATTGTCTGTATTCTGCATATTGTCATTTGCCGTCGTCTCGTTCTCGTTTGCGGCATTGTTGGCTGCGTTCTCATTTTCGTTCCTATTGTCGTTATCATAGAATTCTTTCATGGTTACTATTCCTTTCCGAAAGGAGCCGTCCGATCCTTTCGACCGGATTTTTTCTGTTTCCTTGCTCCTCATTCTTTGTGCCTATAGTATACTGCCCCAATGTGACAATCATATGAAGCCGTTCGGGATTTTCGTTGAAGAAATAGGATAATTTATCGGAACGGGAGAACGGGGGGAGCGGGACGCTTCATGAAAGAAGCTTGGCAAGAGCTTTTATATAGGAGGTTCTTGTTTGTTCCCATGCAGCGTACTGCCACTCGTCAGCCTAAGGTTATTGTGACGATATAGCCATCCACGTTGTTGCCGGAGATCGAGTAGTTCTGGAAGCGGTTGCCCCGTGGGATCCGGACTGCGGTGTCGCCCTCGGCGGATTTCGGGACGTAATAAACAAGGTAGCCTTCGTTCGGCGCGGCATCGGGAGAAACGGCGGCTACGGAACCGTCGGACAGCACCCAGAGGAAATTTGTATCGGGTGTATACTGATTAACCTCCTCGATGTACTCCTCCAGGCAGAGATTGCGGTTCATCATGACCGCGGCGTGCGGGATGCCGACATAGCGGTAGTGCCACGATTCGTAGCCGATTTTCGTGATGTCGATCTTGTCGGACGGATAGCGCAGGACAAAGCCATACGCCGCACAATGCTCGTCGATCCATGCACCGTACTCGTAGTCCTCAACAGCCACCGATTTGCCGTCCGCGGTGTAGAACGACAGATCCATCGCAAGACCGGTGTGATGCTCACTGTACGTTGGTGTCGCCACATACAGCGCGGCCAGCTCCTCACCCTGGGACGCTACCCGATCGTTGTAGATCCGCCGCTGATCCTCCACATTCCGGTAGCCGCTCACGATGATCATCTCCGCCGACCCGGTTTCCGCGTAAAAGGCGTCCGCCATCGCGTTCATCGCCGTGAGAGCCTCGTCGGTCAGCGCAATATTCGTGTTTGAGACCTGATACGACGCGCTCTTGTTCCCGTAGACGGTTTTCACGCCGATGGTGTCCGCATCCGGATAGGCGTAATTGTAGTTTACAAGGATGAGATCCCCTTTCCACAGCTCGTCCGCCGCGACCGTCACCGTGTTCCAGAGCATCTCCGATACTGCGGGATCGGCAGTGGTATCCGTCCCCCCAGTTCCGGCTTCTGTTGTGTCGCCGTTCACCGGCTGTAGTGTGTCGGATTCACCCGGCAGCGGCAGGGTCTGCTTTGTTTCCGGTTCTGATGCGCCCAACTGGTTTTTCACGATTTGCGTGATTCCAACGACGGAGATTGCAACGGCGACGAGGACAAAGAGCAGTATTGCGGGATTGGGCTTGTCCGGCTTCCGACGGCGATACGTGACCTCCGGCTGACGGGGCTGCGGTCGTGCCTGTCCCGGTCTGGTCGATTGGCTGTCCGGCGCGATGTGCGGATTCTGCGGCGGACGTGCGGCTTGCGGATTGCGCGTTGCCTGTGGATTGGCAGAAGAGCCGGAGCCACCTTGCGCCGCATGGGCTCGTTTTGCCGCCATCGCTTTGCGGTATGCCTGGATCTGCCGGATTTCCTCTATCGTGTACGGCGTGCCATCCGGTTTCAGAGGCATTGCGCCGTTTTCGTTTTGCTGCGTAGGACGTGTGCTGCGATTGTCTGCCAAAATTCTGTCCTCCATGGGATATTCTGCGTGGTTTTTCCTATAGTATACGAAAACCAAAGGCGGATTGCAAGGGTTCGGACGTAAATTTTAGCGAATCTTAATAGAAAAATACCGCGGCAGATGTACGAAGCATCCACCGCAGTATACATTATTCGATGACCTCGCAGTCGCCCAGCAGCTCCGGACGGTGCTTCATGGAATCCGCCTCGGTCAGTTCACGGATCACGCGGCACGGATTTCCGGCGGCAAGCGTATGCGCGGGGATCGAACGGGTCACAACGCTTCCCGCACCGATCACACAGCCCTCGCCGATCTCCACACCGGGCAGGATGGTCACGTTCGCGCAGATCCAGCAGTAGGCACCGATCTTCACCGGTTTCGCCCAGCAGAGCCGCTTTTCGGAGCCGTCGGGACAGCGGAGTGCCAGCCGTTCGTTCGGGAGAAACGGGTGCATTGCGGTGGTGATGGTAACGTTCGGACCAAAATCACAGTGTTCGCCGATTTCGACCGGTCCGTCGTCCTGACAGGTGAAATTGAAATTGAAAAACGTACACTTGCCGATTTTGGTGTGTCTGCCGTAGTGAAAACGGATTGGACCGTTGAAGCTCACGCCCTCGTTCAGCTCACCGAGCAGCTCCGTAAGGATCGCGCGCCGCTGTTCCACCTGATCCTCGTTGAGCAGATTGTACTGCTGGTTCAGCGCATGCGCCTTTTTCTTGATCGCCACGCGCCAGTCCTCGCCGGGGAAAAACATTTCGCCATTGTTGTTGTGAAGCACAGTAGACCTCCTATGGTGCCAAATGGATTTTCTCTATGATAGCACAAACGACGGGAAAAATCAACCGGGAGAGTGGAAAAAGCCCCTGTGCGGCAAAGAAAATCCCCGGAAAATCCAAAGATCTCCGGGGAATGGGTATATCGTTTGTCTGGGAAAACGCTGCTTTCGGATTGTGTGCGCCAAAAGCCATGGATTTGCGCTTTTCAGCGAAACAGCAATGGATGCAGCGCATTCCTGGGACGATTATTCGTCCATGGCGTCACGGCGGGAAAGGTTGAATCTGCCCTTCTCGTCGGTGCCGAGGAATTTCACGCGGATCACATCGCCGACGTTGCATACGTCCTTAACCTTTTCCGTGCGCTTCTTGTCGAGCTTGGAGATGTGTACCATGCCTTCCTTGCCGGGGGCAAATTCCACGAACGCACCGATCGGGATGATGCGGGTGACCTTGCCCTCGTAGATGCAGCCGACTTCCGGTTCAAAGATGATGCCGGCGATGATCTCACGCGCCTTGTCCACAGAGTCCTTGCCGACTGCGGAGATGAACACGCTGCCGTCGTCCTCAATGTCGATCTTCGCACCGGTATCCGCAACGATCTGCTGAATGACCTTGCCCTTCGGACCGATCACGTCGCCGATCTTCTCAACCGGAATCTTCATGGTGGTCATCTTCGGTGCATATTCGGAGACCTCTGCGCGCGGAGCCGGGATGGCATCCAGGATCACCTCATCGATGATGTAATCTCTGCCGCGGTGGGTGACGGCAAGGGCTTCCTTGATGATCTCCGGGGTGAGACCGTCGATCTTCAGATCCATCTGGATGGAGGTGATGCCGCGGTGGGTGCCGGCGACCTTGAAGTCCATATCGCCGTAGAAGTCCTCCAGACCCTGGATATCGATCATGGTCATCCAGCGATCGCCCTCGGTGATCAGACCGCAGGAGATACCGGCGACAGGAGCCTTGATCGGCACGCCTGCATCCATGAGCGCAAGGGTAGAGCCGCAGACGGAAGCCTGGGAGGTAGAGCCGTTGGAGCTGATGACCTCGGATACGCAGCGGATGGCATACGGAAATTCCTCAACAGAGGGGAGCACGGGGAGCAGGGACCGTTCCGCCAGTGCGCCGTGACCGATCTCGCGCCGTCCGGGGCTGCGGGAAGCTTTCGCCTCACCGGTAGAGTAGCCGGGCATATTGTAGTGGTGCATATACCGCTTCGTCTCTTCCTCGCTGATGCCGTCGAGCAGCTGTACATCGGAGATGGGGCCGAGGGTGGCGATGGTCATGACCTGCGTCTGACCGCGGGTGAACATACCGCTGCCGTGGTCGCGATCGAAGAGGTGAACTTCTGCGGCGAGAGGACGGATCTGATCCATTCTTCTGCCGTCCACGCGCTTCTGCTCATCGAGGAGCCAGCGGCGCACGATCTGCTTCTGGATCTTATAGAGGACCTCGTCGAGAACCTTATACTGTGCCTCGTCGTTGTTGCCGAATTTTTCGTACACGGCTTCCGTAATGGGCTGCATACGGGCATCGCGAATATTCTTGTCATCGGTATCAAGAGCCGCCATGACATCGTTGTGGCAGAACTGATCCACCGCATCGTAGAGGTCGTGGTCGATCTCGCAGGAGGGATATGCGAATTTGGGCTTGCCGATCTCGGCGACGATGGAGTTGATGAAGGCAACGAGCTTCTTGATCTCTTCATGCGCGAACATGATGGCTTCAAACATTTTCTCGTCGGAGACTTCCTTAGCGCCGGCTTCGATCATGACGACCTTCTTTTCGGTGCCTGCGACGGTGAGCTCCAGAGAGCTGCGTTCGCGCTGCTCGGCAGTCGGGTTGATGATGAGACCTTCTTCCTCGGTGAGACCGACAAACACGCCGCCGATCGGACCGTTCCACGGAATATCGGAGATGGCGAGGGCGATGGATGCGCCGATCATACCAGCGATCTCGGGGGAGCAGTCATGATCCACAGCGGTGACGAGCAGGGAGATTGCCACGTCGTTGCGCAGATCCTTCGGAAAAAGCGGACGGATGGGACGGTCGATGACGCGGGAGGTCAGAATCGCCTTTTCACTCGGTCTGCCTTCTCTCTTGAGATACGAGCCGGGGATTCTGCCGACGGCGTACAGTCTTTCCTCAAAATCGATGGACAGCGGCAGAAAATCGATGCCGTCGCGCGGGCGTTTGGAGGCGGTGGCGCAGGCAAGGATCGCGGTATCGCCATAGCGGACGAGAACGGAGCCGTTTGCCAGACCTGCCATTTTGCCGGATTCGATCACGAGGGGACGGCCGGCCAGGTTGTAGCTGAATGTTCTGAAATTCTCAAACATATCGGTGAGTAGCCTTTCTGTAAAATACAATACAAATATAACATCTTACAGACCACAGGGCTCAGCAGTTACATACGCGTCTGTTTCATCCCGGGCGCATATGTAATTGCTAAGGCTCGTGGCCTGCTTCCAATGGGTACGAGGGGAAACGGGGGGGAAAAATATGCCGCTTGATAACCGGTATTGCCGGCGGGGAGCCTCACAAACGAAAACAGGCGGGTGCCACGGGATGAACCGCAGTACCCGCACTTGAAATTTTCGCTGAGCGGTCAGGGGGAGCTGATCTCTTTCTCCCTCTCTTTTTTTTGGTAACTTATCTTCTCAGACCGAGCTTGGCAACGATAGCGCGGTAGCGTTCGATGTCATTCTTCTGGAGGTAGCCGAGGAGGTTCCGTCTGTGACCGACCATCTTATTCAGACCGCGGCGGCTGTGGTGGTCCTTCTTGTTCAGCTTCAGGTGCTCGGTAAGCGCGTTGATGCGGAAGGTCAGGATAGCGATCTGTACTTCCGGAGAACCGGTGTCGCCTTCGTGAACCTTGTACTGTTCGATAAGAGCCTGCTTCTGTTCCTTGGTAATCATTTTCTTCACCTTTGGTAGATAGATTCAGGATCCGATGTCATAGCGGCGGCGGGTGAAGTATTCCCGAAAGCACACGGCAAACGCCGGAACGGGAACCGAAATCCGACCACTGCGGCATGGACACTGTCGGATCATATTATACCATAAATCTTTCGTTTTGTAAAGCCATAAACGGAAATTCTTTTCGTGTTTTCCCATAAAAATGCGCCTTTGCGGACAGGATGCTTTTTCAAAAAGGGGTGGTGTTTGCAGATTGTCCAAAAAACGCCCCTGTCTGGCGATTTAAATTGTTATCACATTAGCGCGTTAAAGCGTTGACAAATCGGCGCGGGTGTGGTATACTATTGCCATCGAAAACGGGCGGGCGTGTACCGGAGCCGCGATAAAAAACGGATGCAGCGAAAAGAGGGCAGCGAAGATGAAAAAGACGGTTTACAGACTGGCATTGGCACTGGCGGCAGGGATCATGGCGTTTGGCATGGTTTCGTGCGGCGGAAAAACGGAATCGGACGATCGTTTGACGGCGATTCGGGACAGAGGGTATCTGGAGATCTGCACGGAGCCGTATTTCGCGCCGTATGAGTACATCGATCCGACAAAGTCCGGGGACGCGCAGTACCGCGGCGTGGACATAGAGATCGCGAATTACATTGCGGACAAGCTCGGTGTGGAGCTGCGGATCACGCCTCTCGACTTCACGGCGGTGCTCGCCGGTGTGGCGGATGGAAAGTACGATCTCGCCCTCTCCGCCATCGCCTACTCTCCCTCCCGTGCCGAGGCGATGCGGATGTCCGACGTATACTATTCCAGCGGGACCGGCTACGGCTTTCTGGTGCGCGAGGAGGACGTCGGCAAATACACGGATCTCGCCTCACTCGCGGACGCCGTGGTGATCACCCAGAGCGGATCGGTGCAGGAGGCACTCTACAACCAGTATGTAAACGGCGCATGCAAGGAATTCAAGCTGGTATCGAGCATGACGGACGCGTATCTGGCGGTCGCGGAGAACAAGGCGGATGTGTGCATCTGCTCGACGGGATCCGCGGAGCTGTACGCGACGGCAAACGGCGGTCTGGCGATTCCGGCGTATCGCTTTGCGGTGGATCCGAACATGAACGGCGTGGTCGCCGCGATGTCGATGGAGGGAACCGAAGCGTTGTGCGCGTATGTAAACGAATGTCTCGCGGAGCTGATCGCGGCGGGCAGCATAGAGGAATGGAACGCGCAGTACAAGGCGGAGGCGGCAAGTCTCGGGATCGAATAATGGTCGCCGCGGCGGGGAATATCCCTGAAAAGCGGTAAAAAACTTCTCCGGGAGCGGAAAATATGGAAAAAATCATCAAAATTCTCGCAAAATACTATCCGGTGTACCTGTCCGGACTGTGGGGTACGCTGTGGATCTCGGCGGCGACGGTGCTGTGCGGGACCGTGATCGGGGTACTGGTCGCGCTTTTGCGCATGAGCCGGAATCCGGTCGCGAAAGGGATCACCAAGGTGTACATCGAGATCCTGCGCGGTACGCCGATCCTTTTGCAGCTCTACTTTTTCTGGATCGCGCTGCCGAAGCTCCTGCCGTTCGAGCTTTCGGATATGCAGTGCATCATCGCCGCGCTCGCCGTAAATGCTTCCGCCTTTATCGCGGAGATCATCCGGGCGGGGATCGGCGCGGTGGATCGGGGCCAATGGGAGGCGGCGCGCAGCATCGGACTGTCACAGCGACATGTGATGACCCGGGTGATCCTTCCGCAGGCAGTGAAGAACATCCTGCCCGCGCTGTGCAACGAATGTATCTCCACGGTCAAGGGAACCTCCCTCGCGTCCGTATTCTTTGTAGGAGAGCTGATGACGAGCTTCAAGACGGTGCAGAGCGCGACATTTCTTGCCCTCCAGTCGCTGACCATCGTCGGTGTGATCTATTTTTTGTTGAATTTTGTTCTGTCCAGACTGCTTATGTGTATCGAGAGGAGGTTTGCGCTCAGTGACTGAAGCCATCATTCGTACAGAGGAGCTGCGCAAGCATTTCGGTAAGCTGGAGGTGCTGCGCGGTATTACCACGGAGATCCGGCGCGGCGAGGTCGTCTCCATCATCGGACCGTCCGGCGGCGGCAAATCGACGTTTCTCCGGTGCCTGAATCGTCTGGAGGTACCGGACGGCGGTAGGATCTACTATAAAGGAAAAGAAGTGACCGGGAAAAAAGGGGAGATCGGGAAGCTGCGGCAGGAGGTCGGCATGGTCTTTCAGCACTTCAACGTGTTTCCGAACATGACGGTGCTGGACAACGTGACGCTCGCGCCGATTCTGGAAAAGAAGATCCCGAAGGAGAAGGCGCGGGAGGACGCGATGGCACTGCTCACCCGTGTGGGACTGGCGGAGAAGGCGGAGGAATATCCCCGCAAGCTCTCCGGTGGTCAGAAGCAGCGGCTGGCGATCGTTCGTGCGCTGGCGATGCAGCCGGAGGTGATGCTCTTTGACGAGCCGACCTCGGCACTGGACCCGGAGATGGTCAAGGAGGTGCTGCACGTGATCGAGGAATTGACCCGCAGCGGCATGACGATCCTCATCGTGACCCACGAAATGGGGTTTGCGCGCGAGGTATCCGACAGGGTGCTATTCATCAGCGACGGCATCATCAAGGAAGAGGGACCGCCCAACCAGATCTTCACAAGCCCCCGAGACCCGGCGACGATCCGTTTTCTCAGCATGGTGCTGTGAGAAATATGGTGCTGCAAACATAACGAAAGGAACAAAGCTTATGAACGATATAGAATTGTCAAAATCCCTGGTCGCGGAGCAGGCGGCGGAGACGGTACGGCTGGCGGACGCGATCTGGGGATACGCGGAGCTTGCCTATGAGGAGGAGAAATCCGCCTCCGCGCTGATCGACGCGCTGAAAAAGGAAGGCTTTGCCATCGAAGAGGGGATCGCCGGAATGCCCACCGCGTTTACGGCGACCTATCGTGTGGGAAGCGGCAAACCGACGGTCGGCTTTCTCGCGGAATACGATGCGCTCTCCGGACTCAGCCAATGCGCGGCAACGCCGGAATGCGAACCGGTTGTCCAGGGCGGCGCGGGACACGGCTGCGGACACAATCTGCTCGGCGCGGGCTGTTATGCGGCGGCGGTGGCGGTCAAGGAATACCTCGTCCGGGAGAAAAAGGACGGCACCGTGATCTTCTTCGGCTGTCCCGCGGAGGAAGGTGCGGGAGCCAAGCAGTTCATCGCCCGTGCGGGATACTTCGACGACGTGGATTTCGCGTATACATGGCACCCGGCGTCGATCAATGAGGTCGGCTCCCGCTCCAGTGTGGCGATCATGGGCGCGAATTTCATCTTCGACGGCGTGGCGGCACACGCGGGCGCGGAACCCCATCTCGGCAGAAGCGCCCTGGACGCCGTGGAGCTGATGAACGTCGGCTGCAACTATCTCCGAGAGCACATGATCGACGCGGCGCGGATCCACTACGCCTATTCCGATCCGGGCGGGACCGCTCCCAATGTCGTCCAGAGCCATGCCGTGATCAAATACGAGGTGCGCGCGCCCAAGGTCAGTCAGGTCGATGAGCTGTTTGCCAGAGTCGTCGATGTGGCGAGAGGGGCTGCCCTCATGACCGGGACCGAAATGCGCTACGAGATCACCATGGCGTTCTCCGATTACCGCGCAAACCGGGTGCTCGGCGCCGTCGTGGATCGGTGTATGCAGGAGCTGGGCGCGCCGGATTGGACAGAGGCGGATTACGCGCTCGCGAAACGGTTTCTGCACACCTATCCGCGCCAGACCATGATCGGGATCCGGGAAAAGCTGGCGGCGTATTTTGAGCCGGACACCCTCGATGATGTTCTCGATAAGCCGCTCGATAGTACGATCCATCCGTTCCAGCCGCTTGAGGCGGGGTACAGCTCCGGCTCCACGGATGTCGGCGATGTGGGATACGCGACCCCGACCGTCATGCTCCATGTGGCGACCGCGTGCCTTGGCAATGTCGGCCATTCGTGGCAGAATACGGCGTTTGCCTGCTCCGATATTGGCAGAAAGGGAATGCTCCGCGCCGCCGAAATGATGACCCTGGCGACCATTCGCACCATGGACGCGCCGGAGATCATCGAAAAGGCAAAGGCGGAGCTGAAGCGGAAAAACGGCGGAAAATACCGCTGCCCCCTGCCGGAATACGTCACGCCGCCCATCGGCCGGTATTGAGCGTCCGCACATACATTTTTCCTGCATTTCACAATCTTTCCCTTGCAAAATCTGCGGAGATCCGGTATGCTTTTTTAAATAAAATGGCTGCCTGACGGGCGGAGAACGGAGGATGCAATGAAAAGACAGAACGAGGAACGATTTGTGCTGCTGGAGGAGGGATCGGTGATCATGGGCTCCGGACGTGTGTTGCTGGTGGATCGCGTCACCGGCGTGACCTACCTTCTGGTGTGCGGCGCCGGTATCACCCCGCTCATCGACGCGGACGGAAAGCCGATCATCACCCCGCTGCCGGAGGGGAAATAAAGCCCCGGTCGGTACGGTTTTTCCTATAATATTGTAGAAATTTCGGAAATCCCATTGACAGAGCCTCCGCGGTGTGGTATACTTATGGTACCTCACGCAGGAGGCTCTTTTTTTGTGCGTTTTCGTGTCGGTCATCGCGAATCGCCTGTTTTAGAGTCCTCTCCGGCAGAGGGAGGTACAAATTCTATGGCGCACGTGGGAAAGCCTGCGTTTTCGCCGAAATTCATACAGGAGGTGCCGTCAACATGAGAGTGAAGATTACTCTTGCTTGCAGCGAATGCAAACAGCGCAATTATGATACCAAGAAAAACAAGAAGAATGACCCCGACAGATTAGAGCTGAACAAGTACTGCCGTTTTTGCCGTAAGCACACTTTGCACAGAGAAACAAAGTAATTATTGAAGGAGCAAACCAATGGCTGAAAATGAAAAGAAAACCCAGGCTGCCGAAAAGCCGGTAAAGGACACGAAACCAAAGTCCGATAAGCCGTCTGTCTGGAAGCGTATGGGCGCATGGTTCCGTTCTCTCCGCTCCGAAGCAAAGAAGATCGCGTGGGCAAGCCCGAAAACGGTCCGTTACAATACCATTCTGGTTATCGTCTGCGTCCTCATCTGCAGTGTCGTGGTAGGTCTTCTCGACTACGGCTTCTCCGCCGCAATCGTTGGACTGAGCCGCCTCATCTGATCGCCGCATGTCGAATTGGGATAAGCGTGTCCGGGGCGTACCGCACAGGGAAGGTGCCGGACAGGACTCCCGTCCCCATAATGTGATCCAAAGATAGGAGCCTGCAATGAGCGATATCAATGAAATGAACGTTGGCTTGCGGTGGTATGTGGCGCATACGTACTCAGGCTATGAAAACAAGGTCAAGCAGAATCTTGAGCAGATCGTAAAGAACCGCGGCATGGAGGATGTCATCACGGACATTCGGATCCCGACGGAAACGGTGGTGGAGTCGGACGGCTCGCGCGACAAGGAAGTCGAATCCAAGATCATGCCGGCATACGTATTCATCAAGATGGTTATGACCGACGAGACCTGGCATATCGTCCGGAACATCACGGGTGTGACCGGATTTGTCGGACCCGGATCCAAGCCGGTACCGCTGACCGAGGAAGAGGTCGCGGCGTTTTTGCCGGAGGAGGGACGGGTTACGACCAGCGTCGGCATTGCGGTCGACGACAACGTAGACATCGTGGACGGTATGTTCCGTGGCTACAGCGGACGCGTCACCGCCATCTCCGACGATGGAAAAGAGGTCACTGTGGTTGTCCCGACCGTGGGCAGAGACATGACCGTCACGCTCGAACGCAAGCACGTCAAAAAGGCGGCGGAATAAGCCTGCACGGCGATTTTCCTCCGCATCGACCCCAAACAATGACCGGGGCTGGGCAGTCCCCCGCGCTTTCCGCAAAGTACTGCCGCAGTGGGAGGAAGATAAAATTTTTCTGTATCTTCCGTCAGAAACCACATATGGAGGGTAACTACTATGGCAAAGAAAATTATTGGCTATATTAAGTTGCAGCTTCCTGCCGGTAAGGCTACTCCGCAGCCGCCTGTAGGTCCTGCACTCGGTGCATACGGCGTTGCAATCCCGAACTTCACCAAGGAATTCAACGAACGCACCAAGAACGACATCGGTCTGATCATCCCGGTTGTAATCACCGTATACGCAGACCGTTCCTTCACGTTCATCACCAAGACCCCGCCGGCACCGGTTCTCATCAAGAAGGCGTGCGGCATTGAAACGGCTTCCGCTACTCCGAACAAGACCAAGGTTGCGACCATCAAGAAGGATCAGGTCCGTCAGATCGCTGAAACCAAGATGAAGGATCTGAACGCAGGTTCCATCGAAGCCGCAATGAGCATGATCGCCGGCACCGCACGCTCCATGGGCGTTGTGGTAGAAGACTGAGGAGGACTGGAACGATGTTTAAGGGTAAGAAATACGTAGACAGCGTAAAGCTGATCGAAAAGAGCAAGCTGTACGATCCCGCTGAAGCTATGGATCTGGTTTGCCAGACCTCCAAGGCAAAGTTCGATGAGACCGTGGAAATCCACCTCCGTCTGGGCGTTGACTCCCGTCACGCGGACCAGCAGGTTCGTGGCGCGATCGTCCTCCCGAACGGCACCGGTAAGACCGTTCGCGTTCTCGTTTTCGCAAAGGGCGAGAGAGCGGATCAGGCAAGAGCCGCAGGTGCGGAATTTGTGGGCGACACCGATCTCGTGGAAAAGATCCAGAAGGAAAACTGGTTCGATTTCGACGTTGTAATCGCTACCCCGGATATGATGGGTACCATCGGTCGTCTCGGTCGTGTGCTCGGTCCTAAGGGTCTCATGCCGAACCCGAAGGCCGGTACCGTTACCATGGACGTTGCCAAGGCCGTTCACGAGGCTAAGGCAGGTAAGATCGAGTACCGTCTCGACAAGACCAACATCATCCACTGCCCGATCGGTAAGGCTTCCTTTGGTAAGGAAAAGCTCCAGGAGAACTTCAATGCACTCGTCGGTGCTGTTATCAAGGCAAGACCGGCTGCTGCAAAGGGTCAGTATATCAAGAGCTGCGTCATCGCCTCTACCATGGGTCCTGGCATCAAGGTAAACAGCGCGAAGCTGGGCTGAGAAAACGCATAAACACAAAAAAGCAATGGAGGCGATCCGCGTTTGTGGATCATCCTCCATTGTTTGTGCATAGGCGGCAAAGGACCGTTTTGTAAAACGCACATTATTTTTTCGCTGATCAATCAGAAATAGAATTTGTTCGCCAACCGGCGATGTTATCGGAGGCATCCTTATGAGAAAATACCGTATCATTCCCGTGCTGCTCGCCGCGGCAATGCTCTCTGCTGCCTGTGCATCTGCGGAGCCGACGGACACATCTGCTGTCAAGCCGAATACGACAGGTGAGGACAGCTCTGCCGCGGAAACCGAAAAAGCAGATCCTTACGCCGGCATTGACCTGTCCGGCATGGAGCTGCGCTTCCTCAACTACGAGGGACGGCTGTGGAATACCATGTCCGTCCTCGATTATCCCGAGCTGACCGGCGTGGGTCTGGACGACGCGGTGTACAACCGGAACCGCACGCTGGAGGATAAGCTCAATATGAAGATCGTCGTGACCGAAACGACCGCTCTGCAGGGCATGCTCACCAAATCCGTTTCCGCCGGCGAGGATACGTTCGACGCGGTATACACCATGTCGGACGACATCTCCACGAACGTGACCGGCGGGAATCTCTTGAACCTGTACGATATTCCGACGCTGCCGCTTGAGGAAACATGGTGGGAGCC
>USGH01000006.1 GCA_900554225.1 uncultured Eubacteriales bacterium
GTACAGGCGTATCGTGTCCGCTTTTTGCTGAAATATTCTGTCGCGGGAATGCTGTTCACGCAATTCCCATCGCATCCACCGCGGAGAGCACCTCCCCCACTTTATCCCGCATCACCAGTGTGGCGAGAGCATCCATCGGCGTCTCGTCCCGGTTGATCAGCACGAGCTGCCTGCCGCCATAGAAGCGGAGGAGTCCCGCAGCCGGATAGACGGTCAGTGAGGTGCCTGCAACAAGGAGCAGATCGCAGTCCCGGATGGCATCGATGGCTCCTTCCACCGTTTCATCGGATAAGCCTTCCTCATACAGCACCACATCCGGACGGATCACGCCGCCGCAGGCGCAATGCGGTACCGGTTCGGAACTGTCAAATATCGCTTCCGCCGGGTAGGGCTTGCCGCAGTCCATGCAGTAGTTGCGATGGATCGAGCCGTGCAGCTCCCAGACCGTGCGGGAACCGGCTTTGGTGTGGAGTCCGTCGATGTTCTGTGTCACCACTGCGGATACCTTACCCATCTTTTCCCATTTTGCGAGCGTATGATGTGCCGGATTGGGAGCGGCGGCAAGACAGTTCATTTTGTCCCGGTAGAAACGGTAAAATTCCGCGGGATGCGCGAGAAAATACGTGTGCGAAAGGATCACCTCCGGCGGCACGGTATATTTCTGGTGGTATAGCCCATCCGCGGAGCGAAAATCCGGAATCCCTGATTCTGTCGATACGCCCGCACCGCCGAAAAATACCACGCGCCGCGCCTTTTGTATATACGATTGCAGAAGAGAACATTGTGCCTGATCCATGGTTGTATCGCCTTTCTATGAGAAAAGGACGCGAGCCTGTTTGTTTTGTCCGCGTCCTTTTTGGTTTATTTTGCTTTTTTCAGTGCAGCCGCCGCGTCCGGATTTTCGATTTCCAGTCTGGCGAGGAGCTTTTTGACCTTTTTCTTATGCAGCACGATCGGCACGACCACCGCCGCCGCAATACAGCAGAAGAGTGCAGCCAGACAGATGTAATCGACCACACCGTTTACATTCTCGCCGAACAGGATGCTCGCACGGACCCGTTTCAGCGTGGATGTGCCTTTTACGACCGATTGACCGCCGTATTCTGCCACAGCTGCGCCGTCTGCGGTGAGTGCAATGTCGGATACGGTCAGGTTTTTTGCGGAGAACGCAGCGCGATTGGCACTGACGTCAAGGTTGATCCCTTTCACGGTCAGCATATGGGAGGCTTCCACTGCGCTGTTGGCAGTAAAGGTGCCGCCAAGCAGGTTGACGATTCTTCCCGAGACAGCCGCTCCGTCCGGATCGTCCACGGTGATGGTCATTTTGCCGTCCACGAAGGAGAAATCCGCTGCCGTGGAGAGTACACCGTATTTTGCGGAATGGATTTCGTATTCGCCTTCGAGCAGCCGTACCTTTTCCGTGCCGACTTCGGTGTAGATGAAGATTCCGGCTTCCCCCGCATCAAGGATCAATTTACCGCTTCCCTTGAAAAAGACCGTTCCCGCACAGGACAGCGCGTATTTGGAGGCTTTGATGTAGTTGGTGCCGCTGAGATTGACGGTGCAGTCCTTCGGCAGGCGCAGACCGTAATCGTTCGTTGTGTCGAGGTACAGTCCGTTTAAGTCAAGCACGTCCGTCCGGTTGTGCCATTCATAGCCGTGACCGCGCTGGTTCTTATTGGCCTGTGCAATGTTGAGCGTGGTGGTGATGGTGACCGGATCGTCGGCGGTGACAGGCAGGATTCCGAGTCCGAGTGTGATGCAGAGGACCAGAAGTCCGCAGAGTACGCGATGGATACGTTTCATGGGATTGCCTTTCGTTCAGAATTTGGGGATAGAAATATCGCCCGAGACTTCCTTATTGTAACATAGCCGCAGCAAAATTGCAAGTCTTTTGGCGAGGACAACACAAAATTTTCGTCCAATCGTCAGATATACAGGAGGTTTTGGCGAAAAAATCAGGATTTCATCACAGATCCTGTGCTTTTTCTGCCGTAGGAGGAGTACCCTTTTTCGCAATGCACCGCTGACGTATCCATTCCGCAAATGCATGCCATCGCATGGACAGCGCGGATGCAAACGATACGGTCAGCACAAGGGCGGAAAGCGGGAGCCTGTCCGTCTCGGTCATAAAAGCATAAAACGGTCCGGTGAGAAGGAGTGCCGCGGAGGAGAACAGGGAAACGAGCAGACGCAGTCTTGTGCTGCCGCGATGTGCTTTTGTACAGGGGGAGGACACACACGCCAGTATGGTCAGACACAGGAGCGCGCCGGTAACGATCCAAGCAAAACGGAGGTACAGAGCAAACGCATCCCACGCCCACGATACGAAATCCGGATCCGATTCTCCGTGCAGCAAATACCGCAGAAGCCATACCACTGTCGGATAGAGGAGCGTGCCGATTCCGCCGCAGATCCCATTCGCAATTCCCACGATCCGTGTGCCGGGTGTGCGCCGCTGTACGATGTAGAGTGCGATAAACCCGGCAAGACAGACACCGGACAACAGAATGTAGCTCATTCGAGAACAATATCGGACAGCAGCCGCTTCGGAACAAAGTGGAGATTGTGAGAATCCCGGAAGTAGGTCACATCGCCGTCCGCCTTCGGGTTGGTGATGAAAACGGTTTCCGCAGGCTTGCCGAGTGCCACAATGAGCATCGGAACATACCGCTCCGGGATCCGCAGCTTTTCTCCGACGGTGTCCGGATGGAAGGCACCGATCATGCAGCCGCCGTAGCCCATCTCGGTCGCGGACAGCAAAAGGGTCATAGCGGCGATCCCGACATCCTTTTCGGCATGGCGCGGATCCTGTGTCACCGTCGTGTCGCAGAGAATCACCACAAACGCGCTTGGATGACCACCATCCGGCGGCAGCTTCAGAGCCGGCAGCGCACCGGCCCATGCGGTATAGGGTAGGAGCTTTTCCACACCCTCGCGCGTATCCACGATCTTGTATCGAAGCGGCTGGGCATTTCTGGCACTGGGGCAAATGCGGCAGTTGTCGATCCACGACAGAATCGTATCATGCGGAATCTCGCACGACTCGTCAAAGGTGCGATAACTCCGGTTGTCGATGAGAAGATCTCTCAGTTCCATACTATCTCTCCTTATTTTTGCTTTGCGTATTCCGATACGATGCCGGACAGTACCTTTACCATCGTATCCATGCCCTCGACGGTGTTGTGTTCGTAGGGACCGTGGAAGGCGTATCCGCCGGTGCCGAGATTCGGGCAGGGCAGACCCATAAAGGAAAGGCGTGCGCCATCGGTACCGCCGCGGATCGGTTCATGGGACGGAACCATGCCAAGCGCAGTGATCACGCGATCCGCCGTTTCCACAAGGTGCATGTGATCGCCCATCACCTCCGCCATATTCCGATACTGCTCGCGGATCGTCAGAACGACGGTTCCTGCACCGTATTTTTCGTTGATGCTCTTTTCAATGTGGCGCAGCGTCTCGATACGGCTGGCAAACCGGGCTGCACTGTGGTCCCGGATGATATAGGATAAGGTTGCGGCTTCCACATCGCCCGTCATATCGGTCAGGTGATAAAAGCCCTCATATCCCTCCGTATGCGCCGGGGTTTCCATTGCCGGGAGCGCGCCGTTTATCTCCATGGCGACCAGTGCCGCATTGACCATCGTATCCTTGGCACTGCCCGGATGGATGTTGACGCCGTGTACCTGGAATACCGCCGCGCCCGCGTTGAAATTCTCATAGACGATCTCATTCTCCGCGCCGCCATCCTCGGTGTAGGCAAAATCCGCCGCAAATGTCCGGAGATCAAAGGAATCCGCCGACGAGCCGATCTCCTCATCCGGTGTGAACGCAATCGAGAGGACAGGATGCGGCTTGTCCATGATCTCCGCGCACATCGTCAGGATCTCGGCGATCCCGGCTTTGTCGTCGCTGCCAAGCAGGGTGGTGCCGTCTGCGGTGATGAGCGTGCGTCCCTTCAGGGAGGGCAGATGCGGGAACATTGCGGGGGAGAGCGTCAGCCCTTGCAGCGCGATTGCACCGCCGTCGTAATTCTTGTGTAAGATCGGTTTTACGCCTTCGCCGCAGAAATCCGGGGCGGTGTCCATATGGGCGATAAATCCGAGCCGGAGCGTCGCGGCACAGTCCTTCGCCGGGATATGCCCATACACATAGCCGTGATCGTCCATATGTGCGTCCGCGATGCCCATTTCCCGCATTTCGGAAACGAGCATCTCCGCCAGCACCTTCTGTCGCTCCGTGGACGGTACAGTGCCGGTCGTCTCATCGCTGGTGGTGTATACTTTCGTGTAGTTCAAAAATCGTTCGTAGGCTTGCATGGCAGGCTCCTTACAGGATATTTATTTATAGGATATATGGCAGCGTTCCAGATAGCGATACCATAGGTATGACAGTATCTATATTATACCATGCCCACACGCCGGAATTGTGAACAATCGACAAACAAAACGGTGCGATATTGTTTCCGGGACGGAATTTGTATATTTCATGGCGGAAATGACGGAAAAAATGCTTGCCTACACGCATGAAATATGCTATAATACAGACAAGAACGCCGTGGGAATGTTCCTTCCATGCGGCAGGTAGAAAGGATATGCCAATGAAATTACAGGAAAAATTCGGTATTTACGGGATCGACGACGAACGCACCCGGAAAGTGATTTACCCGAATCGCGTAGTGCTGACACGTGGCAATGTAGCCGGTGCGGAAAATCTCAGGAAGTTCCGTCCGGCACAGGTCGCCATCTACGCCTATGACGATGCTTGTGTATTGGACAACCGGAACAGTACGGAGAATGCGGCGGTTCTCGTCGATTTCGGCAGAGAGATCCACGGAACGGTCACGGTGTCCATCTGGACCATCAGCACACAGCACGCGGATTTCCGGCTCCGTTTTGGCGAAAGCGTATCGGAAGCGATCACACCGATCGGCGAAAAGGGAACGACCAACGACCACGCGGAACGGGATATGACCTTCGGCGCGGCATCGTGGAGCTCCAACGAATCGAACGAAAGCGGCTTCCGGTTCGCGTACCTGGAGCTTCTCACGCCGAACTGCAAGGTGGACGTGCGCTGCATCGCCGGGACTCTCGTGTTCCGCGACATCGAATATAAGGGCAGCTTCCAGTGCAGCGACCCGCTGGTGAATCAGATCTATGACACGGCTGCGTACACGGTACATCTCAATATGCAGCGGTATCTTTGGGACGGCATCAAGCGCGACAGGCTCGTGTGGTCGGGCGATATGAACACAGAGCTTGCGACGATCCTCTCCGTATTCGGCCCGAATCCCGTGGTCACCAAATCGCTCGATCTGGTGCGCGAGGTCACGCCGACGGAGGCCAGCATGAACGGTCTGTCGTCCTACAATCTGTGGTGGATGCTCTGCCACTACGACTGGTATATGCACACCGGCGACTACGAATATCTGCGCGAACAGAAGGACTATATCGCCGCGATGATGAAGCGGTACGTCACCTATATCGATGAAAACGGCAGCGAGAATCTGCCCGAGGGACGCTTCTTTGACTGGCCGACGAGGGGAAATCCGGATCAAATGCACGCCGGTCTCCAGGGATTGACGGCCCTGGCACTCCAGAAGGGCGGGGAGCTTCTCCGTATCCTTGGCGAATCCGCACTGGCTGACGAATGCCTGCGCACGGCGGAACGGATGAAGCAGCACATTCCGGAAACCAAGGACGGCAGCAAACAGTCTGCGGCTCTTCTTGCCATCGCCGGAGTATGCACACCGGAGGATATGTACGAAAACGTCATCTCCAAGGGACGTGCTCCCGGATTCACTAGCATCCTCGGCTATTACAGGCTGTCTGCCATTGCGGAGGCGGGTCAGTATGAAGCGGGACTGTCCATGATGAAGGACTACTGGGGCGGTATGCTTGCCTTTGGTGCGACGACGTTCTGGGAGGATTTCGACATCCGCTGGATGGAAAACGCAGCGCCGATCACGGATGTGGTACCGGAGGGCAAAAAGGACATCCATGCCGACTACGGCGCGTACTGTTACACGAATCTGCGTCACAGTCTCTGCCATGGCTGGGCGTCCGGTCCGGCTCCGTGGCTGGCAAAGTATATCATGGGTATCGAAGTGCTGGAACCCGGCTGCAAGAAGATCCGTTTCAACCCGCATCTTGCCGGACTCGAATGGGTGAAGGGTACGTATCCGACACCGTATGGCCTGATCGAGGTCGAGGTCACACCGGAGGGTGCCATCTGCCGCGCACCGGAGGAGATCACGGTTGTCCGCGCTTGAAAAAAGAGCAGATTGGATGAAAAATTCATAAACCGGCTATTGCAATTCCCGGACGGATGCGTTACAATACTTCCGCCGGGACAGAATTGCCGGTCAACGATATGCGACAAAGGAGAAGACAGAAACATGAAGATCGCAAAACTGGGCTTACAGCTGTACACCATCCGCGATACCATGAACGACGCGGAAAACATCCGTATGAGCTTCCGGAAAATGAAGGAGCTTGGGTACGACATCGGTCAGACTGCGGGGTGTGCGATTCCCTTTGCGGAATTTGGAAAGATCGCCCGTGAGGAAGGCATTGAGATCTGCGGCACCCACGACGATATGGGCAAAATGCTGCGCGATCCGGAGCTTGCTATGGCGGAGCATCGTGCACTCGGTACCACCAACATGGGTATCGGCGGATTTGGCGCGGGCAGTGTTGAAGAAGTGGAAAAGTTCATTGAGGACGCAAACAGGCTCGCGAACATCATCTACGAACACGGCTTCAAGTTCACCTACCACAACCACAGCCATGAATTCCGTCGTCTCGCAAACGGCAGAACCGCAATGGATATGCTCGTAGAGGGACTTGATCCCGTTAAGACCTCCTTTGTGCTCGATACCTACTGGGTACAGCACGGCGGCGGAGATGTGCGCCACTGGATCGAAAAGCTTGCCGGCAGAGTGGACATCCTCCACATGAAGGAAATGGGCAGAAACGAAAACGGTCCGTTCATCACCGAGATCGGCAACGGCAATATGTACTGGGAAGGCATTCTTGAAACCGCCGCAAAGACGGGTGTAAAGTATTACGTCGTGGAACAGGACACCTGGCCGGGAGATCCGTTCGATTCCATCCGCCAGTCCTCCGAGTATCTTCACAAGCACTTTATGTAAGGAAAAGATCCCGTCAGGTTTTGCGCCCGGCGGGATTTTTCCCTTGCTATATTTCTGGATGCACTGAATCTGTTCCGCTTTTCGGCGCAAAATCCCTGTGTATCCGGCACAAGAGAGGAGTCAATCATGAAAAATATTATTTTAACCGGCGACCGTCCGACAGGCAGACTGCACCTCGGGCATTATGTGGGATCGCTGAAAAGACGCGTGGAGATGCAGATCTCCTGTATGTACGACGAGGTCAACATTCTGATCGCCGACGACCAGGCACTGACGGACAATGCGGACAATCCGGGAAAGATCCGCGAGAACATCATCAACGTGGTGCTCGATTATCTGTCGGTCGGCATAGATCCCGCCAAAGCAACGATTTGTGTCCAGTCTGCACTGCCGGCATTGCACGCGTTGACCTTTTACTATCTCAACCTTGTGACCACGGCGCGCTTATCCCGCAATCCCACGGTAAAATCCGAGATCCAGATGCGTGGATTTGCCGAGGAGGGACTGCCGGCCGGCTTCTTCACTTATCCCGTATCCCAGGCAGCCGACATCACTGCCTTTGACGCGAATGTGGTTCCGGTCGGTGAGGATCAGCTGCCGATGCTGGAGCAGGCGCGGGAGATCGTGGAGAAATTCAACCGGATCTACGGCGAAACGCTCGTCATGCCGAAAGCGATGATTCCGGAAAACGAGACGCAGAGGCGGCTGCCCGGTGTGGACGGCAAGGCGAAGATGAGCAAATCTCTCGGCAACTGCATCTATCTGTCCGACTCCGCCGCTTCTGTGAAAAAGCAGATCAACGGCAAAATGTACACCGACCCGCAGCATTTGCAGATCAGCGATCCCGGCCATCTGGAGGGCAACGTGGTGTTTACGTACCTCGATGCCTTCTGCACGGACGCACATTTCGCGGAGTATCTGCCGGAATACACGAACCTCGATGAGATGAAGGCGCATTATCAAAGAGGCGGTCTCGGCGACGGCACCTGCAAGAAATTCCTCTATAACGTTCTGGAGGAAACGCTTTCCCCGATCCGTACCGATCGTGCGAAGTGGGAGCGCGACATCGGTACCGTCTACGACATCATCACGGAAGGCACCGCAAGGGCAGTGGAGAAAACGAATGCAACGCTCGCCCGTGTCCGCCACGCCATGCGGATTGACTATTTTGCGGATCGCTCCATCATCCGGGAATGGGAGACGCTGCTCGGTAAGGCAAAACAGTAAGCCATATCCCAGGCGAAAGAGAGCCCGTTTGTATCTGCCGGAAAACGGAAGCAAACGGGCTTTTGCCATACACAGAAATAGACATGAAATATGTATGCCAAAACACGAAATTGTCTCGCAGTTCACAAGAAAAATTCACAAGTTTATGATATACTATTCTGTAGAAAGTCCCTCACCTATAGTACCCGCAGAACGGAGTGAACACCCTTGAAAGAACGATTCCTGACGATAAACCACCCCGCAGAGCCGGTCGAGCTGCCTCCGGAAGCACTGGAGCTCTTCGACGATTACCGCAAAATGCTCGAAATGGAGCATCTCTACAACGCCGCGATCCGGGAAATGCAGATGCGGTTCGAAACCCTGAACGATGAATTCAAGATCAAATACGAGCGCAATCCGATCCACCACGTGGAAAGCCGGATGAAATCCAAGGAAAGCATCGTGAAAAAGCTTCTTGCGCACCATGTGGAGATCTCCATCGACTCGGCAAAACAGAACCTGAACGACATTGCCGGGGTGCGCGTGGTCTGCTGCTACATCGACGACGTATACAGCGTGGAGGATATGCTGCTCCGCCAGTCCGATATACGGCTCATCAAGCGGCAGGACTACATCAAAACGCCGAATTACAACGGCTACCGCAGCCTCCATCTCGACATCCAGCTTCCGATCTACCTCTCTGACAAGACGGAAAACGTCAATGTAGAGGTACAGCTGCGCACGGTGGCAATGGATTTCTGGGCAAGTCTGGAGCATGACCTGCGCTACAAGTCGGAAAAGCACATTCCGCCGGAGATCGGTGCCGAAATGCTTGCCTGTGCCAACGAGATCGCCGCCATTGACGAACGGATGCAGGATATGTACAAGCGGATCCAGCAGATCTGATGTGTGGGATGCAGTCGGCAAAGAAGCAAGCCTCTGCTGCCGTGGAGGAAGCTCCGGGCTGCAAAGCGCAATTTGAGAGAATACTTGACCACAGGAGGATAAAAGAACGGCATGAAAGCACCGCTGCGTAGATTTTTTGCGGCTTTGTTCTGTCTCGCCACGCTTTCCGGCTGTACGACAGGACGCGAGATACCCAAAGGCTGTCTGACCACGATAACGGAAGCGGCGCAGAACGGCAGAAATGCCGCCGTCATTCCGGTTTGGCTGGATCCGGACGGCGGAACGATCACCCCGGTCTGTGATGAGGAAACGCACGGCGCGGATTGCCCGTTTTTGGGACTCGACGATTCCGTCCGTTCCTACCTGACCACAGAGGACGGCGCAATCTACTATTTCACGGAGCAGAACACGGATACCGGGGATAAGACGGCGACCCTGTGGGAATACACCATCCGCAACGGAAAGACGCGCGAGATCGACAGTCGGACGGACACACTGTGGCGTTCGAAAACGCTTCTGACGGATGGATACGTCTTCCAGTGGGAGCGTGACGAAAAGGAGGAACGGTGTGACCTGACCTGCATGGCACTGTCCGACCGCACCCACGAAAAGCACCCGATCTCCGCGATTCCACAGAAGATCGTGGAAACAGGATCCGGTGCGTATGCGTATTATCTCCTGGACGACGCGAACGGGTATCCCTGCGGCTTTTACCGTGCAGACTGGCGACCATCCGCCGCACAGGGACAGACTGCCCGCACACTGCTTTTCTACGATGGCAAATGCAGGATCACGGGCATTTGGTGTGAGGACGATGTGGTGTACTGGCGGGGACAACTGCGCTATGACGCAGGATCCGACACGCAGTATCTCTACCGCTACGATCCCAAAACGGACGAGACCACAGAGGTGTGTGAGCTGTACGGCGGGACCCAGATGGTCGGCCACGGCGATTTCTTCTACTACATCCAGCACGTGACCTATCCGGACGGTGACAGAGAATCGCGGTATGTGTTCAGCCGCCTGCGCAAGTCGACCGGGGAGAGCAAGGTGCTCGATACGCTTCCGGTGGAATGGAAATCGGACGGCGCACCGCGAATTTACGAATCGTGGGTTCTCGTTCGTCTTTTGAAGGTTGCGGACAACACAGAGGGCTTTTACTGCTGGAATATCGATACCGGAGAGGCGAAGCTCATTTCCGCGGCAGATGCAGCACCCATCGCAGCCCAATAGCATAAAACCGCTCTGCTCCCCTATGGTAAGGGAATACAGAGCGGTTTTTGTATGCCAATTGTGATCAGAGTCTTTCGGCGATGGCTTCCAGAAATTCGACGGTGCCGAGCTTGTGGATCTCCGGCAAGGTGGACATGGCGGCGAGATCCCCGGTCATGTAGCCTTCCTCAATCGTCTGGATCGTCGCTTTTTCCAACCGATCGGCGAAATCGGACAGGTCTGTGAGTCCGTCCAGCTCACCCCGTTTCCGCAGCGCACCGGTCCATGCGAAAATGGTGGCGACGCTGTTGGTGGATGTGGGTTCGCCCTTCAGATGCTTGTAGTAGTGCCGCTGTACCGTACCGTGTGCCGCTTCGTATTCGTATACGCCGGTCGGGGAAACGAGTACAGAGGTCATCATCGCGAGAGAACCGTAAGCGGTCGCGACCATATCGCTCATTACGTCACCGTCGTAATTCTTGCACGCCCAGATGTAGCCGCCGTCCGAACGGATCACACGGGCAACTGCGTCGTCAATGAGGGTGTAGAAGTACGTGATCCCTGCGGCTGCAAACTTCTCCTTGTATTCGTTCTCGAAAATCTCCGCGAAAATATCCTTGAAGCGATGGTCGTAGGTCTTGGAGATCGTGTCCTTCGCGCCGAACCAGAGATCCTTCTTCGTGTCGAGGGCATAGTTGAAGCAGCAGCGGGCGAAGCTGGCAATGGAGGCGTCTACATTGTGGATGCCCTGCACGATCCCGCCGGATTCCGGACCGAACTGGTGGATCAGCTTACGCGTTTCGGTGCCGTCGGGAGCTGTGCAGACGAGCTCACATTTACTCCCCGCCGCGACCTGCATTTCCGTGTTCTTGTAGATGTCGCCATACGCATGACGGGCAATGGTGATCGGCTTGGTCCAGGTCGGAATGTACGGCGTGATGCCCTTGACGATGATCGGCGTGCGGAACACGGTGCCGTCGAGAATGGCGCGGATCGTACCGTTCGGGGATTTCCACATTTCCTTGAGGTGATATTCCTCGACGCGCTGTGCGTTCGGCGTGATCGTCGCGCACTTGACGGCAACGCCATATTTCTTCGTCGCCTCTGCGGAATCGATCGTCACCTGGTCGTCCGTTTCGTTCCGGTGAACCAGTCCGAGATCGTAATATTCCGTTTTCAGCTCCACGTAGGGTCTGATGAGAATTTCCTTGATTTTCTCCCAGATTACCCGGGTCATTTCGTCGCCGTCCATCTCGACAAGCGGTGTTTTCATCGGAATTTTTGCCATATCTGCGATTCCTTTCGGTATTTATTTCGATAGCTGCGCCTTTGTGAAGTCCAGGAGACCGCCGCAGAGCAGGATCTCGCGCATCCGTTCACTGAGCGGACATTCGACCGGGATCTCCACCTTCTTCGTTTCGTTGTATACGGTGAGCGGCAGCCGTTCGGCGATCTTTTCACGCAGTCCGGTGAGGGAGAGCGTGTCTCCGGCATCGATTTTGTCGTAATCCGCTTCGTTTGTGAAGGTCAGCGGCAGGATCCCGGCGTTGATGAGGTTCTGACGATGGATCCGGGCAAAGGATTTCACAAGCACCGCCTTCACACCGAGGTAGAGCGGAGCCAATGCGGCGTGTTCCCGTGACGATCCCTGACCATAGTTGGTACCGCCGACAACGATACTCTTGCCAAGGGATTTCGCGCGTTCCGGGAAGCTCTGGTCGCATACGGCAAAGCAGTGCTGGGAAATCGCGGGAATGTTCGAGCGCAGCGGCAGGATCTTTGCGCCGGCAGGCATGATGTGGTCGGTCGTGATGTTGTCGCCCACCTTGAGGGACACGGGACATACGATGCTGTCGGCAAGGGGAGCGGTTTCCGGGTATTCCTTGATGTTGGGACCGCGCAGGATCTCCACATTTTTTGCTTCTTCCGGAGCAGCGGGCGGGGTGATCATGTTGTCGTGGATCGTAAAGTGTGCAGGCATATCGATCTGCGGCATGATACCGAGTTCTCTGGGGTCGGTGAGGTACCCGGCAATGGCGGATGCGGCTGCAACTTCCGGAGAGACGAGGTAGATCTGCCCGTCCCTGGTGCCGCTGCGTCCTTCAAAATTCCGGTTGAAGGTGCGCAGGGAGATGCCCTTCGAGTTCGGAGACTGTCCCATACCGATACACGGACCGCACGCCGATTCGAGCACCCGCGCACCTGCGTCGATCATGGCGTTCAGCGCACCGTTTGCGGAAAGCATGGTCAGAACCTGCTTGGAGCCGGGCGCGATGGCGAGGGATACATCGGGATGGACCGTCTTGCCATTCAGGATGTACGCGACCTTCATCATATCGACAAAGGAGCTGTTCGTGCAGGAGCCGATGCAGACCTGATCGACCTTGATCCTGCCGATTTCGGACAGGGATGCGACGTTATCCGGGGAATGCGGACGGGCTGCCATCGGCTCCAGTGCGGAGAGATCGATGGTGAGCGTTTCGTCGTACACAGCGTCCGGATCGGGAGCAAGCGGCACCCATACATCTCCTCTGCCCTGTGCGTCCAAAAATGCCTTTGTTACCTTGTCGGACGGGAAGATGGAGGTGGTCGCACCCAGCTCGGCACCCATGTTGGTGATCGTCGCGCGCTCGGGTACGGACAGCGTGGAAACACCGTCTCCGGTATATTCCATGATCTTGCCGACACCGCCTTTGACGGTCAGCCGACGCAGCACCTCTAAGATCACGTCCTTTGCGGATACCCAGTCGTTCAGCTTTCCGGTGAGGACGACGTTGACGATTTTCGGGTACGTGATGTAGTACGCGCCGCCGCCCATTGCCACGGCAACATCCAGTCCGCCGGCACCTATGGCAAGCATACCGATGCCGCCGCCGGTCGGTGTATGGCTGTCGGAGCCGATAAGGGTCTTACCGGGCGCGCCAAACCGTTCGAGATGGACCTGGTGGCAGATGCCGTTGCCGGGACGGGAGAAATATATGCCGTGCTTCTTTGCGACAGAGCCGATGAACCGATGGTCGTCCGCGTTTTCAAAGCCGTTTTGCAGCGTATTGTGATCGACGTATGCTACAGACCGTTCGGTGCGCACCTGATCGATCCCCATTGCTTCAAATTCGATATATGCCATTGTGCCGGTCGCGTCCTGCGTCAGAGTCTGATCGATCTTCAGTCCGATCTCCTGCCCTTTGACAAAATCGCCATCGACGACGTGGGCCTTCAGTATTTTTTCAGCAAGTGTGAGTCCCATATAGTATTCCTTTCCTGTTTTCGTATTGCGCCGGCTGCATGACAGCTTATAAATATACGGCGGATGCACTTGGATGCCTATATTATACCACAGGAAATGAATCGTGTCAACCGATGAAATGCATAAAATGCCGATATAGCCGAAATATGCGGAAGAAAGCTGCATGAAAAAGAGAATGCTGCGTCATTTTTCGGAAAGAATGTCCTGTGGATAAAAAAACGTTCCGATACCGCAAACAGGTTCGATGCGGCAAAGGAACGTCTTTTTTGTTCTGGTTACTGGGTCACATGTACGTCGAGCTGCGGATACGGAATGGAGATGCCGAACTGGTCGAACGCTTTCTTTACGTCCTCAAACATGGCGAAGTAGACGGTCCAGTAATTCTCGGCTTCCACCCACAGACGGAGCTTGACGGTGACTGCGGAATCTCCATGACCGGCAATGAGCACTTCCGGTGCGGGATCCTTCAGCACGTTGTCGTCGCTGGCGGCTGTGGCAAGGAGTACCTTGCGCGCGAGATCGAGATCGGTATTGTAGGATACGCTGAAATCGAAATCGATCCGGCGCGTGGATTCCGTGGACAGGTTGTTGATGCTGCACCCGGTGAGCTGGCTGTTCGGCACGGCGACGCTCTGGTTGTCCGGCGTGATGAGGGTCGTGTAGTAGAGACCGATATCCTTGACCACACCGGATACACTGCCCGCGATGATGAAGTCACCGACATGGAACGGACGGCACACCACGATCACGACACCGGAGGCGATATTGGCAAGGCCTCCCTGGAGTGCCAGACCGATCGCGAGTCCGACGGTACCGAGCAGCGCAATGATGGAGGAGGACGGCACGCCGAGCTTTTCCACCACGGCGATGAGGAGTACGATCTTCAAAATCACGCGCGCGGCATTGGTCATGAAGGACTGGATATTGACCTCCATTCTTTCATAGAGCTTTGTGTGCGCGATTTTTTTGACGAGCACGTCGATGACCTTGAAGCCGATGAGGAGGATCAGCAGGGCAACGATGATCCGGATCGCACCAGGCAAAAGGGTATCGGATAAAAAGCTGGTCAGCCATTCAGGCATGAAAAACACATCCTTTCGATAAGGGAACGTTGACTTATCTACTATTATACTGTATCCGGCGCGAAAAATCAACGGGATAGCACGAATTTTCCGAAATGTTCACATATCGGAGAGGAAAGCAAATGCTGTCGTCTTTCTCCGTATTCCTTGCGCAATACCAGAGGGCTGCATTATTTCCGTAATTCCACTCTGCGGATCTTCCCGGAGATTGTTTTGGGCAGCTCCGGCAGAAATTCCACAATGCGCGGGTACTTGTACGGGGCGGTATGCTCCTTGACGTAGTTCTGGATTTCCTTTTTCAGCTCGTCCGAGCCTTCCTTGCCCTTGACCAGCACGATCGATGCCTTGACGACCTGACCGCGGATCGGATCGGGAACGGCGGTGATGGCGCATTCGAGAACATACGGCAGCTCCATGATCACGGATTCGATCTCGAACGGCCCGATACGGTAGCCGGAGGACTTGATCACGTCGTCGATCCGTCCGACATACCAGAAATAGCCGTCCTCATCGCGCCATGCAGTGTCGCCGGTGTGGTAATAGCCGTCGTGCCATACCTTCTTCGTCGCTTCCTCATCGTGGTAATAGCCAAGGAACAGACCGCACGGTACGCCTGCCTTTGTCCGCACCACGATCTCTCCGGTTTCACCGACGTCGCAGGAACGACCGTCCGCATCCACGATATCCACATCGTACATCGGGGACGGATGACCCATGGAACCCGGCTTCGGCGTATCTCCGACAAAGTTGCCGATGGTGAGCGTCGTTTCCGTCTGCCCGAAGCCCTCCATGAGAGACAGTCCCGTGTATTCACGGAATTTGTAGAACACCTCCGGATTGAGTGCTTCTCCGGCGATGGTGGCGTGCTTCAGCGAGGACAGATCGTAATTTTCGAGATGCTCCTTGATGAAGAAGCGGAACATGGTCGGCGGCGCGCAGAAGGTTGTGATGTGATACCGTGCAAAGAGCGGCAGCAGATCGTGCGCGTCAAACTTGTCGAAATCGTAGGCAAATACGCAGCTTTCGCAGAGCCACTGTCCATACAGCTTGCCCCAGAGAGCCTTGCCCCAGCCGGTATCGGAGATCGTGAAGTGGATGCCGTTCGGATCGACATTGTGCCAGTAGCGCGCCGTGATGTAGTGACCGAGCGCGTATTTGAAGCTGTGTGCCGCGACCTTCGGATATCCCGTTGTGCCGGAGGTAAAGAGCATGTACATCGGTTTGTCGCCGCAGACGTCCACGCGTCTTTCCCAAGTATCGGGATAGTTCATAAACTCCGTGTCGAAGGAGTGCCAGCCGTCGCGCTCCCCGTGCGAGATCATCTTGATGAGACCCGGATCGACCGCGGCTGCCGCGTTTTCGGCGTGCATAGCGGTTTCCCCATCGGCGGTGCAGACAATGGCGCGTACATCGGCGGCTTTGTAGCGGTAGGCGAAATCCTTTTCCACGAGCATGAAGGTGGCAGGGATCGCGACCGCGCCGAGCTTATGGAGTGCCAGAGAGGCGATCCAGAATTGCCAGTGCCGTTTCAGCACGAGCATGACGGTATCTCCCTCACGGATGCCGAGCGACACGAAATAGTTTGCCGCGCGGTTGGAGAGCAGAGACAGCTCGCGGAAGGTGAACAGCGTCTCGTTCTTTTCGCGGTCGAGGTGTAAAAGCGCGAGCTTGTCGGGGCATTTTGCGGCAAGGGCGTCCACGACATCGTAGGCAAAGTTGAACTTGTCCGCGTCGTGGAAGTGGATCTCCTTCAGCTTGCCGTCCTCCTCCACGCATTCGACGAACTTCGCGGCGACGGGATTTTCGGGCAGAGGCGAGAGGGTGTTGTATTTGACCTCGGGTAGGACAGGGATTTCCAGATTCTCCGGATAGTCATACGCGGCGGCACCGTTTGCAATGATGACAGCGAGGAACCGGCACTCCTCCCCGTCCACGGCGATCATACCGTGCGGCTTGGAGCTGTCGTAATAGATGGAGTCGCCCGGTTCGAGGATTTCCTCATGACCGTCGATCACGGTTTTCAGTCTGCCGGAGAGGATGTAGTCGAACTCATGACCCTCGTGCCGGCTGAGCTTGATCGGTGCGTGCTGCTCCTCCAGAGAGAACGGAGCGGTGACGACAAAGGGTTCGACAGTCTTGTTCTTGAATAGCGGTGCCAGATTTTCATACCGGAAGCCACGGCGGCGTGCGATCGGTAATCCACGACCGGCACGGGTGACGCTGTATTCCTCCAGGGTCGGGCTTTCACCTTTCAGAAGATCGGTGGTATCCACGCCGAGCCTTGCCGCGCATTTATAAATGAAGGTAAATGTAAAATCCGTTTCACCGGCTTCGAGCGTGCGGTAGTTTTCCAGCGACACACCGGTACACTGTGCCATTTCCGCTTCGGAGATACCGAGGATCTCTCTCGACTCCCGGATGCGGTGTGCGACTTCTTTGATGATCTTTTCCATGTGACAAACTCCTATTCTATGTGGATTCTGGGACGGTCGGGGCGATCTTCCGGTAAACAAAAAATCCGCCCCAAAATTGCTTTGAGACGGATGATGATCCGCGGTACCACTCAAATTGCACCGTATAGTTGCGATGCCACTCTGCGGGTTCAGACAAACCCTCTGCTCTCACGCGGCAGCACACGGGGAACGATTACTCAGCGGAGATAGGATCCCGCCTTTCCTTTCCCGACTCGGAAGGGATAGAACCGTGTCTCACGATACCTGCATTCCACCACCGCAGGCTCTCTGGCTCGTGTATCGAACAAGATTCTGTCTTCGTCAACGTCTTTCCTTGGAAGTGCCTTTATTATAGCACAACAGTTGCCTCTTGTCAAGTGTGCAAAACGGGAAGAAAATCGGCGCACTGTCCGGCAAAAATCGTGAAAAAACGACAGAGAGATTTTTCACTCTGATTTGCCCTCCCGTATTGCAAAATGGCGCGGGATATGCTAAAATGAAATCAGCACGCCCGGCGGAGGAACGCACGTACTACCATATCCTGCCGGAGAACCACAGATATAAGGAGAAAACTATGCAGTACGACCGTTATGTAAACCGCACATACCAGAAATTCGACCGGATGATAGAGGCCTATGCCGGTCACATCTTCAAAAAGCTCACGAAAATCGACGAGCTGTCTGCCTATCCGACGATGGAGCATCTGCGTCTGCCGCCGGATCCCGCTCTGATGCAGCCGATTGCCGCCGGGGATACCTGGGGAGAGAAATGGGGCAATCTCTGGCTTCATGCGGATGTCACCGTGCCGGAGGAATGTGCCGGCGAGACCTTCTGCGTGATCCCGGACGCCAACGCCGTTGAGATCCTCTGCTTCAAAAACGGAGTCCCCGCCGGCATCATCAATTCGAAAAACAATTTCTTAGGCGGTCAGCATTCCGCAATGTTTGTTGCACAGCATGCCGTTGCCGGGGAATCTTTTGCGCTTGACTTTGAATGCTATGCCGGACACGAGGGGGAGAATTTCACGCATCGTTTTGACGGACTGTGGCTCTGTATTCTCGATCGTGCGATCTGCGGCATGGTGTTCGATCTGTCCACGGTACTCCAGATGGCGCGTCTGCCTGCCGATGATTTTCTCGCAAAAACCGCCAACGAATGCCTCATGAACGCGTTCCCGTATCTCGTGGAAGAGATCGATTACGCGGATATGGCGGATGTATATGCTTCCGTAGAACCGATCCGCGCCGCCCTTGCCCCCGCGCTTGCAAAATCCAATGATCACGATCCGACGCGCGGCTTTGTCGGTGTGGTCGGCCATTCCCATATGGATACCGCGTGGCTCTGGCCGGTGGCGGAAACGGTTCGCAAATGCGCGCGTACCTATTCCGAGGTGCTCACACTGATGGACATCTATCCGGAATACACTTTCATCCAGTCTTCCGCCCTCCATCTCGACTGGATGCGCCGTGAATACCCCGCCATTTTCGAGGGGATCCAAAAACGCGTGGCGGAGGGCAGATACGAGCCGAACGGCGGCGTTTGGGTCGAGTGCGACTGCAACATCACCGGCGGCGAATCGATGGTGCGTCAGTTCCTCTACGGACAGCGGTTCACACGGAAGTATTTCGGCTACACCTCCGACACGTTCTGGCTTCCGGATACCTTCGGCTACAATGCGGCGATCCCGCAGATCATGCAGGGCTGCGGGGTGAAGTATTTCTATACGACCAAGATGGGCTGGAGCGATCTCAATCCGTTCCCGGCGGACACCTTTGTCTGGCGCGGCATGGACGGCACCGAGGTCATCACGCACTTAAACATCATGCACTGTATGCCTGACGTACAGAACGTCAAGCGCGCGATCAATGAGATCCGTGACAAGCGTTCGTCCTCCAATAAGCTGCTGGCATACGGCTTTGGCGATGGCGGCGGCGGTCCGACCTACGCGATGCTGGAATATCTGCGCCGCGAACGGGATGTGGCGGGACTGCCGGAGATCGAACCGGTGACGGTCAGCGCATTCATGCACCGACTGGAAGAATCGCGCGATACACTGCCGCTGCACGATGGCGAGCTGTATCTCGAATTCCATCGCGGTACGCTCACCTCCATGCACGACATCAAGCGGAACAATCGACGCGCCGAGGAAGCGATGCATGATCTTGAATGGACCAACGTGCTCTCCGGTAAAGCGCGCTGTGCGGAAACGGATCCGCTGTATGAGGTGCTGCTCAAAAATCAGTTCCACGACATCCTGCCCGGCACCTCCATCGAATGCGTGAACGTACTGGCGCGCAAGGAGGTCGGTGAGATCATTGCTCGTGCAAAAGCGATTGCCGGTGAATATCTCGACACGCTGACAGAAGGGACGGACAACACGATCACAGCGGCGAACAGTCTCTCCTTTGACCGGAACGAGGTTGTCACGCTCACCGGAAAGACCGGGGTCATCGGTCACAACACGCAGTCCTATACCGCCATCGACGGCACGGCAAAGACCGATGTGGAGGCGGCGATCCCGGCGTTCGGCAGCACCGTGCTTTCTCTCACCGCTGCGGAATGCACCGCTCCCTCTCCGTTTGCCGCGGGCGATCATACGCTGGAAACACCGTATTATTCCGTGATCTTTGATGAGGACGGCTACATCTCCTCCCTGATCGACAAACGTGTGGACAGACAGGTCCGCAATCTCCACGGTGCGCCGCTCGGCACGCTGTGGCTTGGCGAGGATGTGCCGACCACCTACGACAACTGGGAGATCGAGGACGATATTTTCCGTCGCTTAAAGCCGGTGACCGGGAAAATGACCCGCCGCGAGACCGTATCCGAGGGGGCTGTGGAATACCGGATCCGTGCGACGTACAATCTCGGCAAAAAGTCCGCCATTGTGATCGACACCGTTTTCTACGCCCACAGTCCGCGCATCGATTTTGTGTCCCGTGTCGATTGGGACGAACGGCACACGCTATTGAAGGTCGGCTTTGACGTGGATGTACGCGCGTTCACAGTCAAAAACGAGATCCAGTTCGGCTATATGGAACGGCCGACCACGCGCAATACCTCCCTGGAGGCGGCAAAATTCGAGGTCTGCAACCATCGCTATTCCGATCTGTCCGAGAGTCGGTACGGCGTAGCGGTTCTGAACGACTGCAAGTACGGTATTTCCGTCGAGGGCGGCGATATGCGGCTGACGCTCCACAAGGGCGGCTGCCATCCCGATCCGACAAACGACCGGGGCGTACACGACATGACCTGGTCGCTGCTGCCGCATACCGGAGCGTTTTCCGCCGAAAATGTGGTGCGTGAGGCACACGCGATGAATCATCCGCCGCTTCTGCACGCGGGAAAAGCCGAAATCGCGCCGATCTGCCGGGTGGATGCATCGAACATTCTCTGCGACACCGTGAAAATGGCGGAGGATGTGGAGAATGCGTTTGTGCTTCGGCTGTACGAATGCGAGCGGAACCGCACGACGGCACATATCACGATCCCGACGGCATGCCGCGTGTGGCGCACGAATATGCTGGAAGAGAAGATCGAGGAGCTGCCCATGACGGCGGATCACACCGTAGAGGTCGCGTTCCATCCGTTCGCCATTGAAACGCTCCTTTGTGAGAGAGAATGAGGTAAAGCTATGGCACGTTTTTTGGAGAGAACCGCAGACGGCATGTATATCGTTTCCGCGCCGTCCTATCGTGTGGCGGTACACGGGCATACCTTTGACGTGTGTGTCGCCGGGAACCGCTTCTGTACCCTTGATGTCCGCACCGCCGTTCCCCAGACCTCCGAGACACTGGAAGAGATCGCCGATCGGGAAACGGAGCCCCCCACGCTTGTCGATATCGCGGAAAAGACGGGGGAGGTCACGTTCACATGGACCGGCAAGAGCGATCTCTGGAACCGGAAGACCTACGTACTCCATTGCGATTTTCTGCGCTTTACCTATACCGTGACCGTTGCGGGGCAGGGCAATGTGGATGGCGTACAGTATTTCGCAGGTGCAGGGAATGGCAGCGCGTATGAATTTTCCGAGGGCTTCACACCGTGCGTGTCGTGGTACAATGAGGAGGATTATCGTTTCCGCGCGAGCATGAACTGTCACCGCTGGTCCGTACTGATGGTTCCGCCGATGTTCTCCTATTCGTTCGGCATGCGCGGGGTTGGCGATCGGTTGTCTCTCGGACTCGTGGCAGAGCGGGGAGAACACAATTTCCACGCATTTGACTATAGGGTTGTACGGAATAGCTGGGGCAGCGGATTCTATCTGGCAACGGATCAGAGCGGACATACCCACGTGGACGGCACCTGGACCGCCCCGGCGATCATTGGCTATGGGGCTGCGAATGAGGACGACGCGCTGCGCAAATACACGGATTACTACTTCACCTCCGGCATCGCAAAGCCGCACGACCATCGCCCGTTCCCGCAGTTCTGGTATGGTCCGATGCTCTGCGGCTGGCTCGAACAGGCAATGCGCGTGGGCGATCCGGCGTTCCCGGAAATGACAGTCACGGAGCTGGCGCGGGAAGACCTGTACGAAGCCCTGGTCGGCAAGTTGGCAGGGTACGATATGCATCCGACCGCGCTCATCATCGACGACAAGTGGCAGTCCCACTATGCAACGGACGAAGCGGATCCCACGAAATGGAAGGATCTGCGCGCCTTCGTGGACAGACGCCACGCCGAGGGGATTCATACGATGCTCTGGTTCAAGCTGTGGGATCCGGACGGCTGGGATCCGGCACTGTGCGTCACGACTGACAACGGGGAAGGGCGCATCGACCCATCCACGCCGGAATTTCTTGCCAATCTCGACCGTGCGCTCTACCGGATCCTCTCCGCAGACGCGGGATGCTACGACTGCGACGGCTTCAAGCTCGATTTTGCCTTTTATAACCCGATCGGCAGGCGCGTAAAGACCCATTCCGGAAAGTACGGCGTGGAGCTGCTCTACGATATGATGGCGTATATTTACAAAAAAGCAAAGAAGATCAAGCCCGACGCACTTGTGAATTGCAGTCCGTGTCATCCGTATTTCGCGCACATCTGCGACCAGGCGAGACTGCACGATTACGATCCGAAAAACCGCGACAACCGGGAGGATCTCGAAATGCGCGGCAGAATGTTCTCGCTGGCAATGCCCGGTGTGCTGCTCGATACCGACAATTCCGGCTTCAATACGCACCGCGACACCATGCGTTGGCAGATGGATCAGGCGATGATCGGCGTACCGGATCTCTATGCGCTCATGGGCAACGAAAGCTGTCCGCTCACCGACGAGGATTTCCTTGCCATCTCCGCCATGTGGAAGGAATACGCGAGAAAGATCGATCTCCTACGCGGGATGGAGCAGTAAAAACTACAGAAAACCCGGAGAAGTCCCCAAAAAGGGTTTCTCCGGGTTTTTACGGTTCGTTCAATCGATATTCGCAAGCACGCCTAAAAAGAGCGGCAGTCCCTCCGGCGTGAGGATCGCGTAGACAAACGGGCGGTCGAATACGATCTCCTTCGGCTCCTCCGGCATAAGGCTCATGCATTCCATCACCGCGACCGTTACGGCGGCGGCTTCCGTTCCGCCTTCATCGGTGCGGATCTTTGCCTTCTGGAACATATCGGACACATACGCGCTGTTCCCGGCACCGTCCTCGCCGATCCCGGTCAGATTTACGCCAGGGGAGAAGAGTGCGGACAGTCCCATATCGGACAGCGTGGCAAGGAGCGGAATATCTGCTTCATACTCGAATTTCGGCAGAGATACGATCACCTTTTCCTGATTTTGATTTGCCGTATCGCGCGCGGCGAGCAGTGTGTCGGCAGAAAGCGATCCGGCAAAGGCATACACGTCGTCATCCGGCAAAACCGCGACAAAGGTGTAGCCGTTTTCGTAATTCTTGGTAAATCCAACGCCGCCGTCCACGGTGAAATAGCTGTATTCCTTGGAATGCATAAAGGACGCGGTCGTGTCGCCGGAATAGCCGTGGAACGTGTCGTCCGTGACTGACCATTCGTCATACGGAATCACCCATTTGCCGTTGAAATACACTGTATTGGCAAGAACCGCGGCGGCGTCGGGGGACAGCTCCTTCAGCGTTTCCGGGATCATGCCGTGGGTTGCGTCCGAGATCCACCGGTTGATTTCGCCGACCGATTTTGCGTCCGAGAAGGAAAGCGGCGTGGACTGCGCGTTAAAATATCGCTGCACTGTGGCGGCGTATGCGTCGTGCAGCGTAAATCCGACATCGCTGTTGAGCCAGATCCCGTTCGCGATCTCCGTGACCCCGGTTCCGGCGAGGGATTCCTTCGCGGAGTACAGACTGTCGTCGAGGGCGAGAATGTCGTCATATCCCAGCACATCGGACAGCGCAGCGGCTGTATCCCCGGACGCACCGTTTGCGAGTATGGCAAGAAGATTGTAGACGGAATAGGGGGAGAGAACGAGATTTTTTCCGGAGGTAAGGGATTTGTGGAACAGCTCCGTTGAAAAATCGTTCACACCCTGCAAAAATGCAGCGTCAAGAGCAACGGTCTGCGGATCCCGGTTCGCGGCGAGGGGTACCGGCGTATCGGATGCTGGATTTGCGGCAGGCTTGTCCGTATCCTTTGCTTCCGCGGCGGGATTGTCTGTGTCCGGCGTGTCCGATGGCACCGACGCGCAGCCGGCCAGGGTGAGAGAGACGAGCATCGCGGCAAGGATCCGGCGGAATAGCGTTTTTTTCATATGATTTTGCACCTCTTTGGTTGTGGAATCGTTCTGTCTCTTTAGACGGCGCGCGCGTGAAAAAGTTCCATTCCGGCCGGAGCTTTGAGATTTTCTTAAATTCCCGCCATCGCTCTTGTAATTCCGCGCCGGATATGGTATACTCATATATAATAAAGTATGATAGAAGCAGATAAGGATTGATTTTCGGACATATGGCACTGGAAAAATATCTCGAATGCGCGAAGATCGTCGGGACACACGGCGTGCGCGGGATGGTGCGTGCGGAATGCTACTGCAATACACCGGCGGCTCTGGCGAAATTAAAGCGCGTGTATATAAAGGAAAAATCCGGCGAATACCGGGAAACAAGGGTGTTGCGCGGAGCGGTGCAGAAAACGATGGTTCTCTTTGCGCTTGAAGGCGTGGACACCCTGGAGACGGCGATTCCGCTGAAGGGGACGATTCTGTACGCCGACCGTGCGGATTTCCGTCTTCGACCGGGAGAGGTGTTCATCGCGGATCTCGTCGGTCTGCCTGTGCTCGACAACGACAGCGGAGAGATCTATGGTACGCTCACCGACATCACCACTGCCGGGGTACAGGAGCTTTACGTTGTTACCGCGGCGGATGGATCGAGCTTTCTTGTCCCCGGTGTGCCTGCGTTCATCAAACGGCGCGTCACAGAGGGGGAGGACGCCGGAATCTACGTTACACTGATCGAGGGGATGCGCGAGGTATGAGAATCGACATCATGACCCTGTTCCCGGAATTTGTGGATACGGTGCTGGCGGAGAGCATCATCGGCAGGGCGCGCAAAAAAGGCATTCTCGACATACGCACATGGCAGATCCGCGACTATTCCCGGGACAAGCATCGGCGCGTGGACGATACACCGTATGGCGGCGGCAAGGGAATGCTGATGGCGGCACCACCGATCTACCGCTGTTATGAGGCGGTCATGGCGGATACGAATCGCGCGCCGCACGAGAGGGAAGCACCGGATCCCGCGCTCGATCTGGTGCCGGATGCGGAGATCGACAGCCGCACGCCTCCCGTAAAGGATCCCGGTACATACGTCGTCTACATGTCCCCGCGCGGTCGGGTGCTGGACGAAGGCACGGCGCATCGGCTTGCGGAATACGACCGGCTCATCGTGCTGTGCGGCCATTATGAGGGAGTAGACGAGCGGATCCTTGAAGAGATCGTGGACGAGGAGATCTCCATCGGGGATTACGTGCTGACGGGCGGAGAGCTGCCTGCGTGCATTCTCTGTGATGTAGTCGGACGGCTCGTGGACGGTGTACTGGCGGCTCCCGAATGCTACGAGGAGGAGAGCTTCTCTGCGGGAGAGGGGCTGCTGGAATATCCCCAGTACACGCGTCCGGTCCGCTTCCGCGGCAGAGAGGTTCCGGAGGTGCTCACATCGGGGCATCACGCGAACATTATGGCATGGCGGCACGAACGGTCGTTGGAGTTGACCAGGGAACGGCGGCCGGATCTGCTCGATAAGAAGTAGTCCTCACGCCCACCCGAGATAATCAAAGATGCCATTTGCGATCCCGTTTGCAAACCGATACGGCTCCGTCGCCATGAGATATGCTTCATTGGCGTTGGTGATAAAGCCGATCTCAAGAAGCACCGCGGGCATCCGGGTCTTGCGCAGGACGTAGAGCGTCGGACGGGCAAACACACCGCGATCCGTGAAGCCTACGGCGGCGGTCATGCGGGACAGGATATTCCCGGCAAGAACCGAGGCACTGCTGCCCAGTCGATAGACGAACGCCTCCGAGCCGTTTGCCGACGGATTGGTGGATGCGTTGGTGTGCAGGCTGATGAAGTAGTCCGCGCCCCAACTGTTTGCGTCGTTGACCCGGGCGGCAAGAGAGGTGGCGGTGGAGGTTCCAAGCTGCGTAGTGGGGGTCGGCCGGGATAAGCGCGTCTCTATGCCGGCGGAGGTCAGGATCTCGGACAGTGCAATGCCGATCGCGTAGACAATATCCTGCTCCCGATATCCGTTTCCCTCGGCACCGGCATTCGGATTGACGGGATTGTGTCCCTGATCGATGTAAATTCTGATAGCCATATACGCCTCCGTAGATTGTGTCTTCCCTGACAGGATATGCACGATACGCGCGGGCGGTATCTCACTTATGAAAGAACTGCAAAAAATTCTGGGTTCCGTGCGCCGCGCCGTAGCCCATTACGATATGCTGCGGGACGGTGATTCCGTGGCGATCGGGCTGTCCGGCGGTAAGGATTCGCTGGCACTGCTCGTATCTTTGGCGGCAATGCGGCGGTTTTACGACAAACGATATACAGTGGCTGCCGTGACGGTGCTTCCCGGATTTCCCGGACAGACTGCTGCGGAGCTTGCCGGGGTGCAGACCTTCTGCGACAGATGGGAGGTCCCGCTCCATATCGTAGAAACGGAGATCGCCGGGATCGTGTTCGGTGCGCGGCGTGAAAAGAATCCCTGCTCCCTCTGCGCCAATCTGCGGCGGGGTGCGCTCTGCCAAAAATGCGTGGAGATCGGCGCGAATACCCTGGCACTCGGCCATCACCGGGACGATGTGGTGGAGACCTTCATGATGAATCTTCTCGAAACCGGGCGGCTGGGCTGCTTTATGCCGGTCACGGTCTATCCCGACAGTGGACTGCGCGTGATCCGACCGCTTGTCTATACGGAGGAATGCGCCATTCGTTCCCTTGTGCGCGCCATGGAGTTGCCGGTGTACAAAAATCCATGCCCCGTCGATGGAGAAACAAACCGCGCGAAAATAGAGGACTATCTCCATGCCTACGGCGGCAAACGCGCGCTGTATCAGAAGATTCTCGGCGCATTGGAGGACAGCGGGATCGATGGGTGGCATGACTAACGTGATGCGGCATGACTGACGTGATGCGGCATGACTGACGTGATGCGGCATGACTGATGGATGCGGCATGACTGACGTGATGCGGCATGACTGACGTGATGCGGTATGACCGACGTGACACACCATATCACCCGCGTATACGGTGCGGAAATGTGTGCCGATATTGCAAAAAAATAGCGACAAAAATACGCGGGAAAACGGGAACATTTTTGTTTTTCGCGCGTCTTAGTAATGAGTAGAAAACCGCATCTTGGAGAGAGTAACATGAATGCAGAAAAAACATGGGATGTAAAGTCGGGAAAACCGGAGAAACGACCGCCTGAGGCGAAGGCGAAGAAAAAACGGGTGACTCCGGATCCGGATCAGCCGAAAAAGCCGGTCAGACGATTCGGCAAAACAAAACGGGAGATCGCGGATATGTTCCGCACCATGCCGTTTATGATCCCGAGTATCTGCGGCGTGCTGCTCTTTTTTATCCTGCCGTTTTTCGTGGTGATCTACTATGCCGTGATCGACAGCAATACGACCGCCAATTTTGTGGGGCTTGAGAATTTCACAAAGCTGTTCCAGAATGCGGCATTCAAGCTGGCACTGAAAAATACGGGCACCTTCTCTCTGACCGCCGTACCGTTTGCCGTGATCCTGTCGCTGGCACTGGCGGTGCTGCTGGACAGAGAGCTGCCGATGAAGAGCGTGTTCCGCACCATCTTCCTCTCGCCGATGATCGTGCCTGCCGCGTCCATTATCCTGATCTGGCAGGTCATTTTCGACTACAACGGACTGATCAACGAGATTACGGCACTGTTTGGCGCGGCACCGGTCGAATGGCTCAAATCCGACTACGGCTACATTGTCGTGGTGCTGCTGTTCCTGTGGAAAAACATCGGCTACAACATGATCATGTTCATGTCTGCGTTGGCGGCGATCCCCAAAGACATCATCGAGGTCGCCATGCTCGACGGATGCAGCCCGGTACAGCGGTTTTTCAAGATCAAGCTCCGGTATCTGGCATCGACGATTACATACGTAACGATCATGTCGCTGATCAACTCGTTCAAGGTGTTCCGTGAGGTGTTCTTACTCGTAGGCAGCTATCCCTACGACTCCATGTATACCCTACAGCACTTCATGAACAACACCTTCAAAGGCTTTGATTACCAGAAGCTGTCCGCCGCCGCCATCGTGCTCTGTCTCATCATGATCGTGGTGATCGGCATACTGCTCTGGGCGGACAACCGCGTCGGGAGGGATATTGAAGAATGACGAATACAGAAAAAAAGCCTCTCGCCTCGCCTGCAAACGCTTCTCCGCCGCCGAAGCAGAAGCCGACAAAGGAAATGCGCGTCGCCAGACGGATCCATCGCGGAAAGGTTGCCAAGCGCGTGATCCTGTTGACGGTCACGATGGTGATCCTCTTTACGTTCGCGGTGCTGTTCCTGTTCCCGACCGTGTTCACCATTACAAACTCCTTCATGTCCACGACGGAGATCAGCGCGAATTACGGCAAGATCTTCTCGGGACTGGGCGCATCCGGCAGCGGCTCCTCCGGGCGTGTATACATCGGCGAACGGGTGAATTTGCAGCTGATTCCGGATAAGGTGAGCTTCTCACAGTATTCGACGGTGCTGTTCAAAAGCCCGGAATACCTCATCAAATTCTGGAATTCCGTGTTCTACGTGCTGCCGATCGTGATTTTTCAGCTGGTCGTGGCGGCGGGCGCGTCGTATGCGTTTGCCCGCGTGGAGACGAAATTCCGCTCGATCTGCTTCTTTGCCTACATTATATTGATGCTGATGCCGTATCAGGTCACGCTGGTGCCGAACTACATCATCGACAACGCGCTCGGCATTCTCAATACACGGTGGGCGATCATCCTGCCCGGTATCTTCTCGCCATTCAGCGTGTTCATTCTCACGAAATATATGCGCCGGATCCCGTCCGCCATGGTGGAAGCCGCGGAGCTGGACGGTGCGGGCGAATTCGATATTTTCCTGAAAATCTTCATGCCGCTGTCCCGACCGACCCTCTATTCGGTGGCGATTCTTGTGTTCATCGACTACTGGAACATGGTGGAGCAGCCGCTTATCCTATTGACAGACGCGGAGATGTATCCGCTTTCCGTCTTCCTGTCGCAGATCAACCAGGGAGACACCGGTGTGGCACTCGCAATTGCCGTGATTTATATGGTGCCGCCTGTACTGCTGTTCCTGTACAGTGAGGACTACCTCATCGACGGCATCTCCTATTCCGCTTCCGTAAAAGGCTGACGCAGCCGGAGCATAACGTATATAACATACCATTTCGGAGGACAAATCATGAACGGAACATCCCGTAGAGCATGGGTCAAGAACGTCGCGATCATCTTTTTGATCGTATTGCTGTTGCTCACCTTCTTTTCCAACACGATCTTAAATTATTCGCTGCCGGAGGTTTCGGTGCAGTACGCCAGCTACGACAGTATCACGAACGCCATCAAGGTATCCGGCACCGTCAAGGCGAACGAGAGCTATGTCGTGACCTATGACGAAGCGGACAAGGACAGCAACACGACGGAGGTCGGGCAGACCCGGAAGATCGTGTCCGTATACGTCAAGCAGGGCACGGTGGTTGCCATCGGCGATCCCATCATCGCACTGAAGGGCGGCGCGACCAAGGAGCTGGAGGAAGCGGAAAAGAGCCTGCGCGATCTGGAAAAGCAGTATGCGCTGGACAAGATCACGGATACCATCAACGACCTGACCTCCGACAAGAGCAAGACGGAGAACGAACGACAGCTGGCGGACTACTATAAGCAGCTCTCCAACAAAAAGGAGTTATACGAAAAGCTCCTTGCTGGTACGGATCCGACTGAGACCTTGAAGGCGCAGAAAAAGGCGCAGGATATCGCGGAGGACGCGAACGCGCACGCCGAAAAGGCTTATTCCGATATTATAGCGGACGCTGAGAAAAAGGCACAGTCGATATTAAATATGTCCGAAGCGAATATAAGCGGCATTGCCCGCAGAGCGGAGCTCTCGGCGAAAGTCGAGGCGGTCGATGCGGCGATAGAGGCGGCTTATGACGCAATGTGCAATATGGGCGCGGACGATTATTTCGCGGCGCTCGAAAAGCTCGCCGTCAGAAATGCCTGCAAGGGCGAGGGGGAGCTGAGGCTCTCAAAGAGAGACCTTGACCGCGTGCCCTCGGGCTTTGCGGACAGGATAAACGCGGCGCTC
>USGH01000007.1 GCA_900554225.1 uncultured Eubacteriales bacterium
TCTTCCCGGCTGTGTGGCGCGTGATCGGTCACAATCATGTCAATCGTTCCATCCAGAAGTCCCTCGATCAGCGCGTCGCGGTCTTCCCTGCTTCTGAGCGGTGGATTCATCTTGAACCTGCCCTCATCCCGCAGATCCGTGTCCGTCAGCGTGAGATAATGGGGAGCTGTTTCTGCGGTCACGTTCACGCCGGATCTTTTCGCTTCCCGGATGAGGGCTACAGACTCCTTTGTCGAGATATGGCACACATGATACGCGCAGCCTGTCTCCGCTGCCAGGGTGAGATCCCGCTCGATCATTTTCCACTCCGATGCCGACGAGATACCGGGAATGCCGTGCACACGTGCCCAGTCGCCCGCGTGGATCACACCGCCGTGGAGCAAAGCGTTCACCTCACAGTGCGCGGAGATCACCTTGCCGACCGCTTTACACCGCTCCATCAGCTCCCGCATCAGGGCACGATCCTGCACGCCGCGGCCGTCATCGGAAAAGCCAGCGACATAGGGGGCAAGTCCTTCTATATCGGACGGTATCTCCCCGCCTTCTCCCATCGTCAGCGCACCAAACGGCACCACGCGCACCACAGCGTCCCGTTCGATGCTCTCTGTCTGTGTGCGGAGATTTTCGGGACTGTCCGGCACCGGCTGGAGATTCGGCATGGTACAGACCGTGGTATAGCCGCCGTGTGCCGCCGCCATGGAGCCGGAACGGATCGTCTCCTTATACAAAAATCCCGGCTCACGGAAATGCACGTGTACATCCGTAAAACCGGGGAAAACCGCACAATCGCCAAAATCACGGCACACAAAGCCGTCCGCAAAAGCCGGATGGGAAACAGAATCGCCGTACCCTTTTTCGATACGCGTGATCTTGCCGTCCTCGACAAACACCGCCGCAGGAGAAAAGCCACCGTCCAGCCATACGCGCCGACTCACGAACACCATCTTCGGCATATTCCGTCCTCCGTAATAAAAAAATCTGCGCCGCGCGAGACGGTACAGACACTTCCACCCGATAGACCGGTATCCGGCATCTTTTCCACCTCTCTGTGCGGAATTAAAGACACTTCTTTACACTGCGTATAGTATAGCACATCCATCCGCCAAAGTCAATGGGCAAAAGCGCGGATATTTCCCCTTTTCCCGGCAATTTTTTGGCAGAGCAGCTCCCATCGGACCGCATCGGCGCACTCTTCAACAAATCTTAAAGGAAATCGCTCTTTTCTTTTCAGAAGTTTTCTGCTACAATATAGGGTAGAGAGAACGCAGTGAGAATGAGGATGAGAAAAATGCCCATATACACGATCCTGGTCTGTGATGACGAGCGGGACATTGTGTCCGCCATAGAAATCTATCTCTCCGCGGAGGGATACAAAATCGAAAAAGCGTACAACGGCCGCGAGGCTCTGGCGATTCTGGCGCAGACCCAGGTGCATCTGGTGCTGCTCGACATTATGATGCCGCAAATGGATGGGATCACGACCGCTGCGCAGATCCGCAAGACCTCCAATGTGCCGATCGTCTTTTTATCCGCCAAAAGCGAGAGCAGCGACAAAATCCTCGGTCTGAACATCGGCGCGGACGACTACATCACCAAGCCCTTTGATCCCATGGAGCTGGTGGCGCGCGTCCGTTCCCAGCTCCGGCGATATGCGACGCTCGGCGGGATCGTGAAAACGAAGGATGTCTACGAAAACGGCGGGATCTTACTCGACGATGTGGCGAAAACCGTGACCGTGGACGGAGAGCCTGTCGCCCTTACGCCGATCGAATACAGCATGCTGCGCCTGTTTATGGCAAATCCGGGGCAGGTTTTCTCGATCCACCAGATTTACGAGCAGGTCTGGAACGAATCCCCCATCGGCAGCGAAAATTCCGTGGCGGTCCACATCCGGCACCTGCGCGAGAAAATTGAGATCAATCCGTCCGAACCGCGCTATATTCGTGTGGTCTGGGGGCTTGGATACAAGATGGAGAAGGTGACGACATGAACGACAGCAATAGACAGCTTACCGCATACACGGAAGCCGCGGGCAGTGGAAGGCACAAAAACGCCATCCTGTGGCAGGCTCTCTTTTATCTCACCCTGCTGCTTCTGTGCTTTTCCATCACCGGCACGATCGTCACCGCCATGCTTGGACTGTACAGTCACACCGCGGAGGACGCCATAACCTATCAGAGACAGCGGATCACCAGCCAGAAGGCGGAGCAGGTACTCGATGATTTCGACCGCGCACTGCACGGTGTGGATTTCTACGACCTCTCCGGCGACTACCGCGGCATCACGAATTTCCGCTACAGGATCTATCTCATCGCACCGGATGGAGAATCTGTATACGCGAAGGGAAACTACGAGAGCGGACCATATGAAGCCACAGCGGAATGCAGCGATACCTATTATCTGAACGATCCGTATGTGCTGTCCTCCGTGCTTACGCCGTCTCTGCGTGGAGGGGATACAACGGAAACCGATTCGGACACGGCAGAAACCACTTCCGGCACTCCCTCCGCGGAACCATCGATCACCCTGTGCGTCATGGAGGAACGGCGGATTGAGGGATATTATTGTCCGCAGTACGGTGTGATCGACCTGTACACCGTGATGGAATATGCGGTCTCGGTCTGTGTGGCGATGCGGTACCTCTTTCCTCTCGCGCTTATAGGACTGGCAATCCTGTGCGTCATATTCGGCGTGATCCTGACAAGACGGCTCTGGCAGCTCTCCGAAGCCGCAGATGGTGCCGTGATGCTTCTCTCCCGGATTCCGTTTGACCTCATCGGCGTGATTGCCTTTGTCGCGATTGGTTTCAGCGATTTCATCGTGGATATGGTGACCGATTCGTTCCGGGAAAGTCTGCCGGATCTGTGGGCGGTCGGGATTCTTGCGCTGCTGGTCCTTGCGCTGCCGTTCTTCTTCACCCTTGTCTATTCCGCGCTCGTCGTCCAGATCGAGAAACGAAAGCTCCTCTCCTCCACCATTCTCGCGTGGATCGTATTGCGGGTGCTTCTCCCCGTGCTGCGCTTCTGCGGAAGGATCCTGCGCCGCATTGTCGGAATGATCCCGTTTGCGTGGCGTACAGCGATCGTGGTCCCGGTGATCGGCGTGATCGTTCTGTTCCTGACTGTTGGTGCCTATGCGGCGGGCGGCGTGTATCCCTTGCTGCTGGTACTCGCCTGTGTCGGTGTATATGTGCTCTGCCTGTATGCCGCCTATGCCATCCGTGTTCTGCAAAAATCCGGCGAGGAGCTGTCCCGCGGCAATCTTTCCTATAAAACAGATACACGCCATCTCCATTCCGTGTTCCGGGAGCTGGCGGAAAATCTCAACGCCATCGGAGAGGGGATGGAGGCGGCGATCGCGGAGAAGATGAAGAGCGAGCATTTCAAAACGGAGCTGATCACCAATGTCTCCCATGACATCAAAACGCCGCTTACCTCCATCATCAACTATGCAGACCTGCTCTCGAAGGAGGAGCTGTCCGGCAAGGCGCGCGAATATACGGAGATTCTGTCGCGGCAATCCGCGCGGCTCAAAAAGCTGACGGAGGATCTGGTGGAGGCGTCCAAAGCAACGACGGGGAACCTGCCGTGCAATCCGGAGCGGCTCAGTGTCTGCCAGATCGTGCGCCAATCGCTCGGCGAATACGAGGAACGACTGGAATCCGCGGGCTTACAGGTGCGTGAGACGATCCCGGAGGACGATCTCTACGCGATGGTGGACGGACGGCTCCTCTGGCGGGTACTTGAAAATCTCTACAGCAATGCCACGAAATACGCACTGCCCGGAACCCGCGTCTATCTGGTGGTGACGGAGGACAGCGGCAGCGTGTGCATCAGTATGAAGAATATCTCCCGGGAACCGCTGTCCGTGACCGGCGAGGATCTGACGGAGCGGTTTGTCAAGGGAGACGCCAGCCGGTCGAGCGAGGGCAGCGGACTCGGACTGAACATTGCCAAAAGCCTTGTAGAGCTCCAGCACGGTACCTTCCGCGTCACCTGTGACGGCGACCTCTTCCGCTGCGACATCGTGTTCCCGTTGGCAGCGTGATGCAAATTCAAAAATACCCGTACAGTCCCACTCGGTGAAAATGAGACTGTACGGGCTTTTTTTGCATACTTGCATCAGCAATCGGCGTTTTCCTTACCTGAAATCGGATACGGCATATCGTTCAGCCTTGCCTCGATCAGTGTGTCGCCGTGATAGACGAGCTTCATGGTGAAAAACGGCGCGTCGGCGGCAAGGAGGCGCAGAAAATACCGGTCTCCCTCCCAGATGGGCAGCGATTCCACCTCCGTTTTCGGCACCCATTCGAGCACGCCCTCGTCGCACGGATCCCCGGAAAAATCGGTATTCCCGGTGAAGTCGGAGGAGGTGAACAGGTGCATCTGCTCCGTTTTCATGCCATCCTCCGTGGAGCAGACGAAGGTGACCAGTCCCCGATACGCGATCTTCCCCAGGCGCAGTCCGGTTTCCTCACAGGCTTCCCGGCGCATACAATCCTCCGGCGATTCTCCCTCCTCAAAGCCGCCGCCGATCCCGATCCACTTGTCGTGGTTGACGTCGTGTTTTTTCTTCACACGGTGGAGCATGAGGTATGCGCCGTCCTTTTCAAGATAGCCGAGTGTGGAGTTGCGCATTACTTTTTCCTTTCCCGCAGAGGCAGATTTCCGAACAGCAACTGCCGCGTGTGTTCATGCTTTTCAAGGTACCATACCAGACACAGACCGAACAGTCCGCACGAGATGACCTCGCCTGCCGTAACGGTCACCACGGTAAACGCATAGGCACTGCCTGGCACGATCCCGGACACGACCAGCACGATCGGAATGATGAGCCCATTGGCGAGAATCGTAGGCAGCGGCGCAAGATACGGGATCCGGCGGAGGAGATACGCGAGCAGAACGCCGAGAAACGTTGCAAGCGTGCCGAAAACAATATCCCAGATGGTGCTGCCTGTGAGAAGGTTGGCAAGGAAGCAGCCGATGGTCAGTCCCGGAATCGCCGCGGCGGTGTAGATGGGCAGGACGCATAGTAACTCCGACAAACGAATCTGTACCGCGCCCGATGCCAGACCGCATGCGGCAGAAACGAAGGTCAGCGCGACATAGAGAGCGGCGATGAGTGCCCCCTGGAGCATAAATTTGGTGTTTTTCATGTTTTGTTCTCCCAAAATGCAAAAAAACTGCGCGACAAAACAAAAGCACAGTTTCTTCCGTAGTTTTGATTTGTTCACCGATTGTAACCATGGTGAAGCAGTGAGGATGGTTACGAACTCACTTTATATAAAGGCAGACAAAAGCCGCCGTAGTCCCTATAGAATACCACACGATGGGCGATTTGAAAAGGGCAATTTTTGAACAAAAAAAGAGCGCGTGTGCGGCAGAATCCATCGCACAGGACGCGCTCTTTCCGTATTACTCTGCGTTCGGCATGACCACAAAGGCGTTGTTGATCCAGCGTTCGTGACCGAGGCAGGGCTTATTGATGTAGGTTTCGTTGTAGACCATCGCCGTGGAGCTGCCGCCGTCGAGCATTGCCGCATTGACAGCACCTTCCGCGAGCATGACCTCCTGGAGTACGTCGAGGTCACAGCCAATGCTCCAATCCACCTGTCTGCCGTCGATCACAAGGAAGAGAAATTCTCCCGTTTCCCGTTGTCCGATGGCGGTGCGCGGCGCGATCCCCCAGCCTCCGGTGCCGTTTTTGATCATGCCCTCGCCATTGACGACCAAAAACGGTGCAAACGATACGCAGGAGACGATATTGTTCGTCAATGCCCATTTCGCGGTACAATGGCGGAGAACAAGCGCGCCGTCGGAATTGATGCCGATCATATTGTACACATCCGTGTCGTTTGCCACATAGGGATACACAAGCTCGCTGTTCTCAATGAGCAGTCCCGCAGGCATACCGCCGTTGGAATCGTAATTCGCGCCATCCTGGAAGCCGCCGCCGTTGATCCCCGCGACCGCACCGCTGTTTTTCGTCATTGTCATCACGTTCTCACCGCAGGAATACTGCTTGGACGTATCGACGAGCTTGACGCGCATCGGATCTTCGACCAGCATCACGTAGCCGCGCCAGCCCGATCCGCTGACCTCCTTCAGATACAGCCCCTCCTCCAGGAGACTGTAGCCTTCCTCCTCATAGGCGGGCGTGGTCTCCGGCGGCTCCGTCTCGGCAGGCTCTGTCTCCACTTTGTCCGTATCCGTTTCCGCAGGCTCCGTTTCGACCGTCTCCGTCTCCTCCCTGCGGAAGCTGAGGATGATGGAATCGTGCGCCGAATCGTCCACGGTATTCTCCGCGATGATCCGGTTGATCGTTTCCTCCGGGATGAACATGGTCGCCAGATACTTGTGGGAGAACGTGCGCATCGCGGAACAGACCCAGATGTTTTGCAGTCTCTCCGACGCGCCGCACACCACAAGGATATAGAAGCATAAAATGAGTGCCGTGAGCATAACAGTAAGCGTGCAGATCACGGCGGAAAATGCGCGCATGGCAGTATTCTTTTTGTTCTTCATACGGGATTTCTGCAATTTGGTACCCTCAATATCGCCTCAAGCGTTTTCTATGGGATAAGACGTTTCCCGGGCGAAAATGTTCCCGAAATCGCAGAAATTCGCCCTTTGTTTTCCGTTTCCGGATGTGTGTCAGAGAAGCACAGATCCTATAAAGACGCTGCTTTCCGTCTGTTCCTGCTCCCCAAAAACATACATTGACACCTTTGCGCACATCCATAGAGCAGTAGTATATCGGATCCGCGCGAAAAATGCAAGCCATTTGCCCGTCCATCACGGTAAACATTGTATGAATGAAAATGGGGTGCCGCCCTATTCTCGTGCATCCACCACAAAATCCAACGCAAAAAGGAGAGATCTCATGGCATCCTCGCCGTTTTCGTTTATAGCTGAGGTGTTCTGCGGTATATGTACCCCGGCGATGCTTCTGTGTACCGGACTGGCGCTGTCGGTCGAATGCCGGATCTGGAAGCTCTGTATGCCGCGCCGTTTCTTTCGCACACTATGGGACATCCCGCCGGAATCCAGGGTCACACCGTTTCGCGCCGTCACCATGGCACTTGCCGGAACCCTCGGCGTTGGGAACATCACGGGGGTGTCGGCGGCGATCGTGCAGGGCGGACCGGGAGCCGTATTCTGGATGTGGATCGGCGCGCTGCTCTCCCTTGCCGTGAAATACGGAGAGGTCGTGCTGGCGGTAAAATACCGGCATCCGACCACAGACGGGTATCGCGGCGGCACCATGTTCACGCTGCGGGACGGCTATGGGAAAACGCGGCTCGGGGGTCTGTTCGCCCTCTTCTGCATCGCCAACGCGCTTGTCACCGGGAATCTGTTGCAGTCGAACGCCGCTGCCGCTGTGCTTGCTCCTCTGCCGCGCTGGAGCTGCGGACTGATCCTCGTCTTTCTCACGCTCCTTGCCCTGCGCTGTGGGATCCACAGGCTGTCGGAGGTCACGCTCCGGTTGATTCCGGGACTGTGCGCCGTCTACATCATCGCCTCCCTCGCCGTGATCGGATCGCACGTCACGTATCTGCCGGAGATCCTTGCCGAGATCGTATCCTGTGCGTTCTCCACAAAGGCCGTGGTCGGCGGAACGGTAGGGTGGACAATACGGGAAGCGGTGCGGTTTGGAATCACGCGGGGAATCTTCTCCAATGAAGCGGGCTGCGGCACTTCTCCGACCTCTCATGCGGCCGCAGACACGAAATCGCCCCATCATCAGGGGATGTACGGGATCTTTGAGGTATTCTGTGACACGATCGTCCTCTGCACCATGACCGCCCTGGTCCTTCTGATCGCCGAGCGGGAATACGGCATCCTGTCGTGGGGCGGCGACAATATGACTCTTTTGGCTTTCGGGCTTTACGGCGGGAAATTCCTGTACGGTGTGCTGGCACTCTCCGTCGTTCTGTTCGCGTATGCCACGATCCTCGCGCAGCTCTACTACGGCGACACGGCGATCCGGTATTTCGGCGAACACAAATGGGCAAGGCGGTCGTTTGTCGCGGGAATGCTCTGCGTGACGATGGTCGGTGCCGTAGCGGATGCGTCGGTGCTGTGGCGGATCGCGGATGTACTGGTGTGCGTGATGACCACGGTGAATACGGCGTTCCTGTTTGGCAGACGGCGGGAGATCGGAGAGAGCGCACGGATGGGAATGCTGGAAGCAGACGAAAAAGCCGGATGAGCGATCTGCTGATCCGGCACAATTCGTTAATTTTGCAGAATGAACCGCCAGGGACGGTCGCGATCCTCTCCGGCGTAATCGATACCGACACGCGGGGAGGTCGTGTAGTCCGGCACCGCTCCCGTATCCGTGATCCAGAGTCGGTTTGGCGCGGTCGGTTCCGTGAGCGGGATGCCGTTCCATGCACGGGTGATGCCCATGACGCTGCACAGCCTGCCGGGACCGTTTGCCAGCTTTTCGACAGGCGGCGGTGTCGGCTTTTTCGCACGGGTATTCGCCCGCCAGTTGGCATGGAACAGGGGAAGATTGTCGCTCGGCAGAATCGCACGGATGAGTACCGCCTGTGGATCCTCCCGCATGGCGGCGGTCACGTTCAGACAGGCGTACAGACCGTAGATGAGGTACACATACGCATAGCCGCCGGGGAGGTACATCGTTTCGGTGCGCGCTGTCCGCCGTCCGCCATACGCATGGGAAGCGCGATCCGTCACACCGCAGTACGCCTCGGTCTCCGTGATGATCCCGGCAAGCGTACCGGCCGGCGTCTCTGCCCACAATCGTTTGCCAAGGAGAGAGCTTGCCAGCGTGACCGCGTCCGTCTCATAGAAGGCGCGCGCAAGTATCGGTTCAGTCAAAGGCGATTGGAGTGGTGTGGACGGAGGAACGCGGGGTCGCCATCATCGGAGCCACAGCGTCGCGCCATACCTTGTAGTGATGCGTTTCCTTATGGGCAGCTGCGGCAGCCTCGTCCACGTAGACCTCATACAGGATGAATTTGTTCGGATCGTTCCGGTCGCGCAGTACGTCAAAGCGCACATTGCCCGGCTCGCGGCGGGAGTTGACGTGGTTATAACGGGTAGCGTCCACGAATGCGGAGATGCACTCCGGCTTTACATCCACGGATACAACGGTTGCGATCATCGTTTTCTCCTCCGCTTACAGAATCTTGAAAAATTCCAGCTCTTCACCGGACGGACCGTATACAAACGCACAGTTGAGCGTCAGCTTCACCGGATGAGAATCGAGCGGAACCACCTTCGGCGCGGTTTTCGGCTTGGCACCGGCGGTAATTGCGGTATTGTATGCGGCGTCCACGTCGTCCACCTTCATCGCGTAGTGAATGTATCTGCCCTCACCGGCTTCTTCCGGGCCGCCCGCGAACAGCTCCAGAATGGAACCGTCGCCCATATCGAGCATGGCGATTCTGCCGTCGCCCTCGCCCCACATGGTGAAGAATTTCATGCCGAGTCCCTCGGTGAAGAATTTGAGGGAAGCATCAAAATTGTGCGCCTTCAGTGCAACATGATGAAAGCCCATGCCGCTTACGATTTCGTTTGCCATCTTTCTGTACTCCTTAATATGTAATGTAGATTTTCCGGACAACGCCGGGTTTCTTTTTTCAATAATACCGCACGCTGGAGATCACTTTTCCGAGAATCGAGACCTCCTCCACCAGGATCGGCTCCATGGCGGGATTGCGGGGCTGGAGACGGTAGTGACCGTTTTCCTTATAGAATTCCTTGACCGTCGCGGAATCCTCCACCAAGGCGACCACGATTTCGCCGTTTTCCGCGGATTGGGTGCGTTCCACGATCACGATATCGCCGTCGAGAATGCCCGCTTCGATCATGCTGGTCCCACGGACGCGCAGTGCAAAGAGATCGGCATCACACTTGTGCCCCTCTCCCATGGGATAGCAGAGATAGCCGTCGAGATTTTCCTCCGCAAGGATCGGCTGTCCGGCGGTGACGCGACCTACGATCGGCACGCGCACGGATGCCATTTCCGGATTGACCGCGTTGTCGTCGTCGATGCGCAGGGTGCGGCTTTTTCCGTTCTCCTTGTGGATATAGCCCTTGCGCTCCAGCCGTTCGAGATAGGTATGCACCGTGGAGGTACTCTTGATGTTGAGTGCGGTGCGGATGTCGCGGATGGAGGGAGAATAGCCGTTTTCGCGGAGAGTGGTCTTGATGAAATCGAAAATCATCTGCTCCTTCGGTGTGAGTGTGTTCATAGGATTTACCCCATTTTTCTGTGGAATTTGTTTTCGCGGTCCGCTGCGGTGCATATGGTATGTACCCCGCAAATACACCACCCGAACCCTGCTGTCTATAGTATACCACATTTTTTACGGGATGTAAACACTTGTTCTAAAGTTTTTTTGAAATTTTTTGTCGTTTTGCGGAATTTTTTCATTTCCAACGCCGCATGGCTCCGGAATTGCCGCAGCCGACCGGTGGTTCCTCCGGCAGAATCCGTGCCACAGCTATGCCAAAAGCGCAACACGGGTGTGTCCATCTGCGCAAAGGATGGGATTCGCGCGCTGTTATCCGTTTGAAATTGGCGGATTTCACCATATTTTTCGGAAAATGTGTCCGTGTGCGCCAAAAAGTTCAAAAATCTTTCCTTGAATTGTTATCCTCTGTCGGGTATAATATATCATAGAAAAAATTTTGATTCCAGAAAAGGAGATTCTATTCATGACACAGAATAAATACGTTCTCAGCTGGATCGACGAGATGGCTGCTATGACACAGCCGGATAAGATCGTCTGGATCGATGGCACCGAAGAACAGGCAAACGCTCTCCGCGCTGAGGCTTGCTCCACCGGCGAAATGATCAAGCTCAACGAAGAGCTGCTCCCGGGCTGCTATCTCCACCGCACCGCCGTCAATGACGTGGCACGTGTGGAAGGCAGAACCTTCATCTGCACCTCCAAGAAGGAGGACGCAGGCAATATCAACAACTGGATGGATCCGAAGGAATGCTACGAAAAGCTCTCCAAGCTCTACAAGGGCTCCATGAAGGGCAAGACCATGTACGTCATTCCCTACTCCATGGGTATCGTTGGCTCCGATTTCGCAAAGTACGGCATCGAGCTGAGCGACTCTATCTATGTTGTGCTCAATATGCTCATCATGACCCGTGTCGGCACACAGGTTCTCGAAGCCCTCGGCGACAGCCCGGACTATGTGAAGGGTCTGCACGCCAAGGCGGATCTCGATGAAGAAAACCGCTACATCGTTCACTTCCCGGAAGACAACACCATCTGGTCCATCAACTCCGGCTACGGCGGAAACGTGCTGCTCGGCAAGAAGTGCTTCGCACTCCGTATCGCCTCCTACCTCGGCAGAAAAGAAGGCTGGATGGCAGAGCATATGCTCATCCTCGGCGTAGAATTCCCGAACGGCGAGATCAAGTATATCTCCGCCGCATTCCCGTCCGCCTGCGGCAAGACCAACCTCGCCATGCTGATCCCGCCGGAAATCTACCGGAACAAGGGCTACAAGGTATGGTGCGTCGGCGACGACATCGCATGGATCCGTATCGGCAAGGACGGCAGACTGTGGGCTATGAACCCGGAGAACGGCTTCTTCGGCGTCGCTCCCGGTACCAACGAGCACTCCAACCCGAACGCCCTTGCTACCACCAAGAAGGACACCATCTTCACGAACGTTGTGCATGACCTCGACAACAACACCGTTTGGTGGGAGGGGCTCGACAACAACCCGCCGAAGAACGCCATCGACTGGAAGGGCAACAAGTGGGATTACAGAAAGTACGATAAGAAGGACAAGTCCACCTGCGGTGCGCATCCGAACTCCCGGTTCACCGCAAAGGCAACAAACTGCCCATGCCTGTCCTCTGAATTCAACAATCCGACCGGTGTGCCGCTGTCCGCAATCGTATTCGGCGGCAGACGCGCAAAGACCGCTCCGCTGGTGTACCAGTCCTTCAACTGGCAGCACGGCACCTTCGTCGGCTCCATCATGGCTTCCGAAACGACCGCTGCCGCTTCCGGTGCTGTTGGCGTAGTACGCCGCGACCCGATGGCTATGCGTCCGTTCACCGGCTACAACATGGGCGACTATTTCGCACACTGGCTCGAAATGGGCAAGAAGATTCCGCATGCACCGAAGATCTTCCACGTCAACTGGTTCCGTACCGACGACGAAGGCAACTTCATCTGGCCGGGCTACGGTGACAACTTCCGCGTTCTGCTCTGGATCCTCGCGCGCTGCGAAGGTACCGTGGGTGCCGATGAAACCGCAATCGGTTATGTGCCGAAGCCGGAAGACATCAATGTCGAAGGTCTTGACGGCGTTACGACCGACACCATCCGTGAGCTTGTTTCCGTGGACCACGATAGTTGGAAAGCGGACCTCACGAACATCCGCGAATTCTACGACCTCATCGGCGACAGAGTGCCGGCTGAGCTGCGTGAAGAGCTGGATGCCCTCGACAAGAGACTCGGCTGATCGCAATCGAATTACACAAATCGGAGAGACTGCTCACTGATATGTCCCCCCAATTCTGGACAACCGGAATTGGGGGGATTTTAATGAAGTACAGTTGTGAATACAAAAAGAAGTGTGATGCATTGTATCGAGAAGGGAAATGACCTGAAACGAGAAGGGGGGGACTGTCAAGCATTTTTCGCAAATTCGATTCTGACAAAATGAAACAGTGTGCCGGTACGCCGGTGGTGATGTCAAGGGCGACCGTCAGATCGTTCATTCTGACCTTTGACTCAGCTGACGGCACATGCTATCTGTTTGCTGACTTATGCCATCCCCGTTGCGGCTTCGGTCAAATGCTTCATGCAAAGACACCGCTTTGATCCTCACTCCTTATTTTGCGGTGAACCGTGCGGATACGATGTTGTTCTCCGACAGGAGCGTTTTCGCGTCGCGGAACGTTCCTTTTTCGAGGGTGATCCGGTACGTGCGTCCGTCGTAGGAGAGGGTCAGCTCCTTTTCCGTAAGCGATACAACCGTGGGCAGATGACCGCCGTCCTTACCGATGCGGTTTTCGAGCCGGAACGGGCGATCCGCGGTGCAGAGGAGCAGGTTGTCGCGCATACCAAAGACGATGCTGCCGAAGTTGACCCGCGCCTTGCCCTCGCCGAGATCGGTAAACGCCATCTTATCATACGCGAACGGTTCGCCGGTCGTCTCGTCCACGGGGTACAGTCCCGCGACAACGCCGTTTCCACTGTAGCGGTTCCCATCGACGGCGGGCAGCGTTTCGTATACCGCCTCGTTCGCGGTGCATACGGTTTCCTCAAACGGATCGGGCATACCCTCGTCGAAAATATGCAGATCGCGCACGCGCACCGATTTTTTGTCGCCGTAGAGGTTTGCACGGTAGAATTTGTCGGAGAACCACACGGAATCGAGTGCCGGATCGTCCCATGCGCCGTGCGCCGTGATCGTGGATGCCGGGGTTGTACCATACGTTTCCTTGTACCACCGACCGGTATCTCCCAGCGGCTCTACAACGAGCTTGCCTTCTTTTTGCAGCGCGGCGAATTTCGCAAACTGATCGGTCAGTCCGGCGCGCATGGCATTCCAGCCGAAGCTGTTTTCCTGCCCCGCCTGCGCGTAACCAAAGCTGAGACACTCGCCGTTAAAATTCTCGCGCAGATACCAGTCCACCCATTCCGGTACGCCGCCGCCGCCACCGTTTCCGCCGCAGTATACGGGTTCGAGCGTGATCACGCCCTGACAGGTGTTCGCGCCATTGTCTGGATCCATGCCGAAATCGTACTGGTAGATCTGATCGGAGCCGAGCATCCGGAATAGCGGCGTGGGGAGCTGTTCCCTGGCACTTTGCGCCGGCATGAATACATTGGTCGCACTCGGATAATACGCCTGTCCGTAATAACCGCCCCAGAGGGTATAGCCGTCGGTGCCGTATTGCTCCTTGCAGTTGCACAGCGCATCCATGTCGTATTTGCGTGTCATGTAGCGGACGGTGTGGGAATCAAAAAGCCACGAGCCGAACACGCGCGGATAATAGCCGAACACCTCCCGGAATTTGCGGAAGAATTCGTCGATCAATGCCTCGCGCTGCGGCTTGGTGTAGCCGACCGGGAAACCGCAGTGGCAGTGCCAGTCCCATGCCCATCGACCGGTCCACGGAATGCCGCACGCGTCGGTCAGAGGCTGGACGATCTCATACCAGATGCCGATTTCGTACCGCGTGGGATCGAGGGAACGGAGCAGCTCCGTGTATTCCGGCAGGAGAAGCGCATCGTATTGGATGAGAAACGTGGCGCGCAGATGGTTCTCGTCGATGAGCCGTATCTGTTCCCGGACGACCTCATGGAGATCCACATACATGCGCGGCTCTAAAGCCCGGATGAAATTGACGATGTTGACGATTTGTCTCTTCATGATTGATACCTCAAAATAAACTTGCAATGATGGGTAAAAAGGTGTATACTTACCCTATACGAAAATTCGCGGGAGAAACACAGCTATGGCAGAAAACGTCTATCCCTATACCCTGTTCCGCTCCGACCGGAGAACCATATCCATCCAGATCCGCGAGGGAGAGGTGATCGTGCGCGCACCGAAACGACTGGCAAAACGGGAGATCGACCGGTTTGTCGCCGCGCATACCACGTGGATCGAGAGCCACCTTGCCTTCTCGCCGATCCCCATGCCGCTGTCGTTCGGAGATACGGTGCCGATCTGGGGCAGGGAAGTGCACCTTACACCGGATCCCGCGAGAAGCACGACCCCACATCGGATCCCCGAGGGATTTCTGGCAGGCGATACGCTGTCCTTCCCATTGGATACGCCCTCTCCTGCCGCCGCCATGCGCAAATGGTACGAGACGGAGACGGAAAGGGTGCTTGTGCCGTTATGTCGGTCGCTTGCGGAAAAATACGGCGTTGCGGACAGGCTGAAATCGGTGGCGGTGACGCATCCGAAAAAGCGGTGGGGCTCCTGCTCCTCCAATGGTTCTATCCGTTTGAACGCCATGCTGTCCGCCATGGAGCCGGAAATCGGGACATACGTCCTCACACATGAGCTGGCACATCTGCGGCATATGAACCACAGCGCGGCGTTTTGGACGCAGGTCGAGACGTGGCTGCCGGACGCGGGTGCGCTGCGGGAGAGACTGCGGCAGGCGGAAAGAAGGCTTGCAAAACAGAAATGGGAGTGATCGACATGGAAAATCGGGTGGATTACGGGAAAATCTTGGAAAAAACGCTGGCGGAGATCGACGCACGGGAGGCAAAGCCAACGCTTCTGCTGCACGCGTGCTGTGCGCCATGCTCGTCGTATACGCTTGCGTATCTATCCCCCCATTTCCGGCAGATCGACGTGTTCTTCTACAACCCGAACATCTCTCCTGCATCGGAATACGAAACGCGTCTTGCAGAGCTGAAACGACTGACAGATACGGCGCCGTATGACTGTCCGATCACGGTGATTGCCGGTCGGTATGATCCGGAGCGGTTTTACGAGATGGCGCGCGGGCTTGAGGAGCTGCCGGAGGGGGACAGACGGTGCTATCTCTGCTACGAGATGCGACTGGCGGAAACGGCGGGAATGGCGCGGGACGGCGGATACGACTATTTCACGACTACGCTGTCCATCAGTCCGTATAAGAATGCGGCGTGGCTCAATGAGATCGGCACACGTGCAGCCGCACAGATCGGCGGGGTCTATCTGACCTCGGATTTCAAAAAGCGCGGCGGCTACCAGCAGTCGATCGCGCTGTCCCGGAAGTATGGGCTGTACCGACAGGATTTCTGCGGCTGCGTATTCTCCAAACGGGACGCGGAAAAACGGCGGTCGGAACGGATGAACACAAAATGAAACAGCGATCCGGGAAAGGTGCAGCTCCCGGATCGTTTTGTTTCAGGGGATCACCGCCCCGCATGGATCCATGCAAGCACGGTCTGGATCTTCTCATCCCAGCATTTCCAGTTGTGGTTCCCGTCGGATTCCTCGTAGGTGAAGTCCTCCCAGCCGATTTCGTTTAAGTGATCGCGCATGGCGACATTCTGTCCGTACAGACCATCCTCGGTGCCGCACCACATATAGAGGCGCGGAAGCGGACTGCCATCCCGCACCAGACGGCTGGAGGTGGCGAGCAGGTCGTTTTCACTGCCGGTGAATTCGTCTAAGGAGCCGAAAATATCGCGCCAGTACGGATCCGTATCTCTGCCGAACCGCAGCGGCATATACGCGCCGGACAGACCCGCAGCGGCACTGTACTGTTCCGGATACGTCATTGCGAGCGCATAGGCACCGTATCCGCCCATCGACAGACCGGCTATGTAGGTGTCCTCACGCTTCTGGGAAATGCGCGGGAAGAAATCGTGACAGACTGCCGGAAGCTCTTCGCCGATATAGGTGCGCCACTTTCTGCCGTGCTTCATATTTGTGTACCAGCCCAGCTCCGTGGTCGGCATCACAACGGCGATCCCGCGTTCGTCTGCATACCGTTCGATCGAGGTGCGGCGGCTCCAGATCGTGTGATCGTCGCTCATCCCGTGCAGAAGGTACAGCACCGGATAGGTTACGTCCACATCTGCGGTATCCACGCCAATGAGTCCGCGCGTGCCGGTCGTCTGCGGGAGGATCACGTTCATTGCGGTGCACATCCCGAGTACCGAAGAGAAAAAGTTTACCTGTAAGAATGCCATAGTCAATACCTGCCTTTATCAGAATAGATTTATATCCAAGTAAGATCTGCGATTGAATGCACAGCGGCTGAAAAATACGACGACTCGCGGCTGCTTCTGCGCCCCAAAGCCATGGATGCAGGCTTTTCAGTGCAGCCCAAGGGAGGCTACCATTTTTTTCCTGTGCCGGGAGCATAACCAGTGGAGCAGTGCGAATATTCCGCTGCCGAGCAGTACCCCCGCGGTATCGATGCACACGTCGCGCACCTGACATGCTCTGCCGGGAACAAAATACTGGTGCAGCTCATCGCTTGCCGCGTAGAAGATCCCACAGAGGATCGCGTAGGTCGTGCGTTTCCATTGCGGAATCGACGGATGTGCCGTCCATGCGAACGCGAGAAAGAACCCAAGCGCGGTGTAGAGGGAGAAATGCGCGCCCTTGCGGATACAGAAATCGAGCAGGGAATATAGCTCGCTGTTCTCCACAATGGCGTCGGTATCCGATACATGGAAAAGGCGCAGGAGCCACAGCATCGTATTGCCGCTGGACTGTGCAGAGACGGTCGCATCCTCAGCGGAGAAATGGAAAATCAGCCCCATCAGAAGCAGTGCCGGAAGGAGCCGCCACAGCCTTTTCCATATCGCCTTTCTGTTTTTGTCCATGCTCCGCCGCTCCTTTCCGCCGCTGTATGGGATTTCCTATAGTATAGCACAGATGCGCGCACTTTTGTATAGATTTTTGTGCATTTTTCGGAAACTTTTCTGCATCCCGCCGTATCCGGGACATTGCCCTGCCGCAACGCGGGAAAATGACAGGAAAATTGCTCTGCGACCGCGGTTTGTTGTTGCAATTGCCGGAAAAGTATGGTATACTACCGATAACAGACCGCCAGACGCGGCAAATTTACAGAAAAAACGAGGGAAATCCCATGCGCATTGAAGACATCGATCAGAATCTGAGAGTGGAGACGAACATCCAGAGAGACAATCTTGTCTGGCTGAACGTCCGGGAAGCACCGTTTGCGATCCACGGACTCTATCATCCGACGGAGCCAGGCGCGTTTCATCGAATGGATCCCGCTGTGGCAGACGCGGCAAACGAGGGCGTATCCGGCTTGAACTGGCATACGGCAGGCGGCAGAATCCGTTTCGCGACCGATTCGCCGTACATCGCTCTCCAGGCCGTGCAGCCTGCCTCTGCCACGATGTCCCACATCACCAAGCTCGGACAATCCGGGTTCGATCTGTATACGCAGAAGGACGGCAGGTACAGCTATGTCGCCTCCTTGATACCGCCGTACGGACAGCTCCCCGGTTTCTCCTCCATCGCGGATTTCGGTCATGCGGAAATGCGCGACTATACGATCCATATGCCGCTGTACGAAGGTGTGAACGAACTGTACATCGGACTGGCAAGGGGCAGTGAGATCCGGGAAGCGGCACCGTATACGCACCAGACGCCCGTGCTGTATTACGGCTCCTCCATCACGCAGGACGGATGCGCTTCCCGACCGGGCAACGGGTATCAGGCGATGATCGCACGCAAATACGACGCGGATTTTATCAATCTTGGTTTTTCCGGCTCGGCGCGCGGCGAAAAGGTTATGGCGGAATATCTCGCCTCCATTCCGTGCTCCGTGTTTGTTTGCGATTACGATCACAACGCGCCGTCCGTGGAGCATCTCCGGAATACGCACGAACCGCTCTACCGCACCTTCCGCGCCGCACAGCCGGATACGTCGGTCGTCTTTGTGTCGAAGCCGGATTTCCGTCCCGGCACAGAGGACGAGGCACGGCGAGCCATCATCCGCACGACCTACGAAACGGCATTGGCGGAGGGGGATAAAAACGTATACTACATCGACGGCGAGACCCTATTTGCCGGCGAATGGCGCGATTCCTGCACCGTGGACGGCTGTCACCCGAACGATCTCGGCTTCTCCCGTATGGCGACCGTGATCGGAAACGTGGTCGGATCGCTGCTCTGAACCATATCAATAACCAAGAAAAGGAGAGATTGCCATGCGCGAAAAACTGCTGTGGGACGAAGGCTGGCGATTCCATCCCGGCGAGATTCCAAAGAACCGTCCGGTCGCCAAGGGACCGATGTATTCCAGTGCCAAGACGGAACGGGAACGCTGGGGCGGCGCGGCGATTCACCATAACGACAATCCCGACGATTATGCCGCAGGGGAGCTTGGCACGGAGACCTGGCAAAGCATCACCCTGCCGCACGATTTTGTAATCTCCGGCGCATTTTCCCCCGACAACAATTCCACGCTCGGTTATCTGCCCTATGGGGTCGGCTGGTATCGCAGGCATTTCCGTGTGACCGAGGCAGATCGCGGACGGCGGCTGGTGCTCTGCTTTGAAGCGGTCGCGAATCGGTGTACCGTCTACTGCAACGGCTCCCCGATCGTCCGCAACCACTGCGGCTACAACAGCTTTTTCGCGGACATCACGGACTTTGTGCGCTATGACACGGACAATGTACTTGCCGTATACGTGGACGCGACGGAGCATGAGGGCTGGTGGTACGAGGGCGGAGGCATCTATCGGCACGTGTGGCTGACCAAAACCGATCCGGTTCATGTCGCGCCGTATGGGGTGTTTGTCAAGCCGCGAAAAACGGAATCCGGCTGGTGCATCGAGGTGGAAACGGAGCTTGCCAACGACGGCGATACAGGCGCGGAGGGCAGCGTCACGCATACCGTATACGACAGAGCGGGAAACGCTGTTGGCGCAGGTGAAACCGGATACGCCGTGGCTGCCAGAGATACCGTGGTCGCCAAAGCCGCTTTTGCCCTGCCGGATGCGCATCTGTGGGATCCGGACGACCCGTATCTCTATACGTGCGAGACGACGGTGTATGCCGGAGAAACGCCTGTGGACAGGGTGTCGGATCGCTTCGGCTGCCGGACGTTTGTCTGTGACCCGGACAAGGGACTGCTGATCAACGGCAGGCACGTGAAGATCCGCGGTGTGTGCGGTCACTACGACTGCGGACTGCTCGGCAAAGCGGTGCCGGACAACGTGTTCCGCTATAAGGTGCGTCTGATGCGGGAAATGGGGGCGAACGGCTATCGCACAAGCCATTATCCGCAGGCGGAGGCGTTGATGGACGCCTTTGACGAAGCGGGCTTTATCGTCATGGATGAAACACGCTGGTTTTCGTCCGCGCCGGCGCATATGGCGGAGCTTGCCATGCTCGTGAAGCGGGACAGGAACCATCCGTGCGTGTTCTTCTGGTCGGTCGGCAACGAGGAATTTGTGTTCACCACCGATCAGGGCAGACGGATTGCCGCGTCCATGATGGCGCTGGTTACCAAGCTCGACCCAACGCGCCCGGTGACGGCTGCCTGCGATCGTCCGGATAAGGCGACGATCTACGACGATGTGGACGTGATCGGCGTGAACTACAATTTGCAGCATTTCGATATGCTTCATGCGCATTTCCCGGATAAGGCGATCTTCTCCTCGGAAAACTGTGCGACCGGCACGACCCGCGGCTGGTACAACGACGACGATCCGGCGCAAGGGTACATCAGTGCTTACGACGCGATTCCGCGCGGTACCGGCTTCATGGCGCGCGAGCTGACGTGGAAATACATCGCCGCGCGGGACTATATCATGGGCGGCTACCAGTGGATTGCGTTTGAACATCGCGGGGAGACGGTATGGCCCCGCCTATGCAGCCAATCGGGTGCGATCGATCTGTTCCTCCAGAAAAAGGATGCGTTCTGGCAGAACAAATCCCACTGGACGACGGAGCCGATGGTCCATCTTCTGCCGCACTGGAATTTCCGTGGACGCGAGGACGAGCCGATGCGGGTATCCGTGTACACCAACTGTACGGCGGTGGAACTGTTCCTCAATGAAAAAACACGCGGTATCCGTGAGGTGGAGCCGTTCGGACACGCGGAATGGACGGTTCCGTATATGCCCGGTACGCTCAAGGCGATCGGATATCGGGACGGCAAGGCACTCTGTACGGATTCCCGCGAGACGACGGGCAGAGCGGTCCGGCTGCACCTGTCCTGCGACAATCCCGAGGATCTCACAGGCAACGGACAAAATGTCGTGTTCTTCACCTGTACCTGTCTCGATGCAGCGGGCAGAGAGGTTCCGGACGCGACGGCAGAGGTGCGGTTTGCGGTCAACCACTGCGGGAAAATCGTGGCGACCGGCTCGGATATAAGCGACCATGCGCCGCTCAATGCCCTTGCCAGACGTATGCGCGCCGGAAGAATCACGGTGGCGGTGCAGATGGCAAAGGCGGAGACAGGCGAGACACTGCGGCTGTACGCGGAATCGGATACGCTGGAATCCGGTTCTCTTGCGGTACAGCTATCCTAAGAAGGTACAATATGGAAATCTGCACCTATACGAGAACGGCATATCTTACCCCCGGCAAAGGCAATCCGCGCAACAGCGAGGGCGCATTTTTATCCCTGCGCGACGGACGGGTCCTCTTTGCGTACAGCCGCTATCATGCGGAAAGCGCGGACGATCACGCGGACTGTGAGATTGCCGGGATCTACTCCACGGACGGCGGCAGAACCTGGGATACGGAGCATATCCACACCCTGGTGCGCGCGGAGGAGTACGGAGAGAAAAACGTGATGAGCGTTTCTCTCGCACGGATGGACAACGGAGACGCAGCGGTGATCTTTCTTCTGAAGCATCGCGAAACCCTGACCTCGGAATGCATCCTGCGCCGCTCCCGGGACGAATTTGCGCGCTTTTCCGGAGAAGCGCGGATTCTACCCGACCGATTCCCTGCCTATTACGTGGTGAACAACGACCGGATCTGCCGCATGGGGCCGGGTCACTGGGTACTCCCTGTCGCCAAGCATCCAACCTCCTTTGGCAAAGCGGCCGACGGAAATATACACTACGACGGCAGAGCGGACGCGTGCTTCTTTGCATCTACGGACGACGGCTTCACGTGGCACCAGATGCAGCCCTTACTCTTCCTCCCGGACGCTGCCTATACCGGAACGGGATTGCAGGAGCCCGGTATGTGTGTGCTGCCCGGAGGGGTATGGTACGCGTATTTCCGCACCGACCGGATGTACCAGTACGAAACGGTGTCCATTGACCGTGGTGCGCACTGGTTCACACCGCAGCCGTCCCGGTTCTCCTCTCCCGCCTCGCCGCTGCTCATCAAACAGAATCCGTATTCCCACAAATACTACGCGATCTGGAATCCAACGCCGGAATATCCGGGCAGAGCGCGTACCACGCAGTCGTGGATCGGCGGCAGAACCCCGCTTGTGATCGCGGAAAGTGAGGACGGCGTGGGCTTTTCCCCGATGCAGATTCTGGAGGACGATCCGTGCCGCGGCTTCTGCTATCCGGGACTGTATTTTACGGATGCAAAAACGGCACTGCTCTCCTATTGCAGCGGCGGGGACGATGTCGGCGGCTGTCTGAACCGCACCACACTCGCCCGCATCACGCTCGCGTAAATCGGTTGTGCCGACGTGACAGAAAAATACCGCAGGGATCGCGTCGATGACAGGCAGTCCCTGCGGAAGCTTTATCGGTTTGCGGCTTTTTGAACGCCATTCAATGTGTCCGCGACCGCCATGGCAATATACTCTCTCGCCATATCGAATGTAAACAGCGTCGGAGTCTCGTTCTCCGTGGAGGGATCGGTGAAATGCGCCCGGAGCGCAGCGTATAGACCGGCGGTGTCGTAGGGGAAATAGGTCATGAGCGGAGCGGGTATCTCCGGCGGCTTTCCAAAGTCGAAGGCGAGGGAATATTCCCGGATCAGCGGCGCGTTCAGAAGGGAGTAGTCCCGGTGCAGCGTGGGAGCAAGTGCCGGCGTAGGTACGATCCCACAGATGTCATAGAGAAAATGGCGGAACGTCCAATCCTCGCAGAGATGGCAATAGTAGCCGAGATAGAGGCTGTCCGTGTGCGGCGGAAAATCGCGCAAAAATCGGGGAAAATCGCAAACTTGGGTGCCGTCCGGGGAAATCGTGCGGAAATGCGTGGTTCGTTTGGCTGCCGTGCCTTCTCCACGCGCATCGGGCAGCAGCTGTCCCCACAGAAAACGCTCCCGCTCTGAGACTGGTACGCCGAGTGGCGGATAGAGTTGTACGGCAACGGCAAGGTGCATGATCAGCGACGCCATCGGATCACTCGCCCTTTGCTGTGAACATGGCGTCGAGCAGCGCGCGCGTCGGGTCACAGCTGTGCTCCCAGTACATCACGCCGGACAGTCCGTGTTCTCTGGCATACCGCACCTTGTCCGCAACGCTCTCCGGATCATCATAGCTGATCCATTCGCCGGCTTCCCTATTATAGAGATACGGCGCGTGTGCGGTCTTATCGCGGTAGACCGTGTACCCGTTTTTGTTCCGCATACCGGACAGGGTGCCGAAGCCGGGACCGAAGCTGCCGCTGTTCGGATCGCTGACCGTCGCGGATTGCCCCAATCCATGGGTGCTGCCGTCCGGAATGTGGAGCCAACGCCGGGAATAAAACGCCGCGCCGATGACGAGCTTCTCCGCGGGAACACCGGCCGCCATGAAACGCTGTACGTTTGCGTCCACGGAATTGGGCTGTACCGCGGTGGAATACAGAGCGGTGTGGTGGATGGCGGGGGTCCAGGTACCGGCGAGATCGTAGGTCATAAGCGAAACGTAGTCGAGAACCGGGACGATTTTCGGTATCTCCACGGCGTTTATATAGTACTCCCCGCCGCCTGCCGCAATGGTGAGCATTTTGTGCTTTTCCGGGTACCGCGTGTCGAGCGCATGGCGCAGCTCGGTGAGCAGACAGGTGAAATTCTCCCGGTCGCAGGGATCCGCGTCAATGCCGGCAGAGTCGATGGTCGGGTATTCCCAGTCGAGATCCAGTCCGTCGAGGGCATATTCGTCCACGGCGCACATACAGGATTCGATGAAAACCGCACGGGACGACGGAGCCTTCGCCATCGTGGAAAAACCGCCCGCACCCCAACCGCCGATGGAGAGCAGGATGCGCAGAGACGGATTTGCCGCCCGCAGACGATCCCACACGGGAGAAGCGACACTCTCCGGTACATGGAGCCTGCCGTCACGGATCAGCCCGAACGCGATGTTGATGAGATCGAGCTTTTTCGCGTCCTCGTCGGTGAGCGCGTCATAGTGACCGAAAACATAGGCACAAAGAAGCATGGAATGATCCTCCGTTTTGCTGTATTTTTTCTACATTGTAATCGAAAACGGACGGAAAGTCAACACGATTTGGAAAATGCAGGGGACAGAAAAACACCGACGCAGGGATTTCTTTGAAAATGAGAGGTGAACGTTTTGGACAAGTGTACCGTTTTGCGCCACGCACAGGGGTATCTGGATGCGCTGTCCCGTGGGATCGAGCCGCTGACCGGAGAAATGCTGAAGCCCGATGAGGTGGTATGCAAGGACAGGATCCGCCGATGCCTGCTGTACGTGTCGGATGTACTCGGGCAGGTGATCGAGAACGATGGAAAGATCGGCGGGCGACAGGTGAGAAAAAGAGTCAGGAAGCTGCCGTATACGCCGGATATGGATGCGCTTGCGGCATTTGCATATTCCGACACCCCCATTACGGCGACGGAGTTTGTGCAGCGTGTCAACGCATATGTCAACACGGACTGTATGCACAAGCTGACGTACCGCAATCTCACAAACTGGCTTTTGCGGGTGGGACTCGTGCAGAACAGTCAGACTGCCAACGGTACGATGGTCAAACGACCGACAGAGGAAGGCAGGAATTGGGGGATTCTGACGGTGACGGAGTACAATGGAGAGGGAACGCCCTATACGCACCTTGTATATACCCGGAAATTGCAGGAGATCCTTATACAGAATCTGCCATCCATCGCGGAGGAAACGGAAAAGAGTACGCCCGCGGAGACAATGAAAACAACAGAAACGGAGAATACAGAACTATGATGAAAATCGGACTGACCAGCTACAGCTGCAATGCGGAGATCATGCGGGGCGAGATGTCGATCCTCGATGTAATGCGCTTTGCAAAATCGAAAAACGCGGCGGCGATCGAGCTTGTACCCTTCGGCTTCACGCTTTATGACGACAAAACGGGGGAAATGAACGAGCCGCTCATCCGCGAGATCCAGGAAACCTCCCGCGAGATCGACCTGCCCCTGTCCAATTACGCGGTGCTTGGCGATCTTTTGCGCTGGGATCGGGACGCGCGTATGGCGGAGGTGGAACGATTGAAGCGGCACATCGATGTAGCGCATAAATTGGGATTATCTACCATGCGCCACGATATTTCCTCCTTCCGCAGACCGCTGGAGACGAATACGCCGCTCGATTTTGAGCGCGAATTTCCAATGGCGGTCGAAACGTGCCGTCTTCTTGCCGATTACGCCGCATCGTTTGGGATCACGACCCTTGTGGAAAATCACGGCTTCTTTGTCAACGGCTCCGACAGAGTGCTCCGGCTCATCGACGCTGTGGATCGGGAGAATTTCGGACTCCTGCTCGACACCGGAAACTTCGCCTGTGTGGATGAAAACTGCACGGTCGCTGTGAAAAAGTGCGCGAAGATTGCAAAAATGGTCCACCTGAAGGACTTTTATATCCGTCGAACGGAGCGGCTGACCGGGGTAGGCGGATTGTTCCGGTGCGATGCGGGCTCGTGGTTCTCCACCAATTCGGGGCTGTCCATGCTGCGCGGTTCGATCCTTGCGCAGGGCGATCTCGACGTGTGGGAAACGCTCCGCCTCATCCGCGACAGTGGATACGACGGCTACGTCTCCGTGGAATTTGAGGGCATGGAGGACGGCAGAGCCGGCAGCGAGTACGGCATGGACGCGGCGCGGTTCATCCTTGAATCCCTCCGGTAACGCCTATGGACAAGCGCACCTATTGCAATCCCCTGCCGCTGCCGGATGTGCCGCGCGGGGTGGATCCGTGGTCGGTTATGGCGTTCACCGGAGAATCCCCGCGCGACTATCGTTCCGTGAGCGATCCGTCGGTGCTTTATGAAAACGGGAGGTGGTACCTCTACCCAAGCTACGGCATGGCGTATGTCACCGAGGATTTCGCGACCTGGCGGCACGTGCGGACAAATCCCTACAACATGAAATACAGCCCGACCGTGGTGCCGTATCGCGGGAAATACCTCATGACCTCCCATTCCCACGGACTCTATATCGCCGACGATCCGCTGGGGGACTTTGCCTTTCTCGGCAACTTCATAAAGCCGGACGGCTCGGAATTTTGTCCGATCGACCCCGCGCTTTTTGTGGATGAGGACGGCAGACTCTATCTCTATGCGTTCACGATGCGTCCGAGCAGTCACCGCCGTGCGTTTGTCTCCGGTTCGATCGGTGTGGAGCTGGATGGAGAGGATCCGCGCCGTATGCTGTCCGAGCCGGTCACGCTCATGGAGTTTGATCCCGCGCACAAATGGGAGCGTTTCGGCGAGCACAATGCGGACACCTGCTGCGGGTGGATCGAGGGACAGTGGATGGTGAAGCGCGGCGGCAGATATTACCTCCTCTACGCCTCCTCCGGTACGGAATACACGAATTACTGCATGGCGGCATATGTCTCCGATACATCCCCGCTTGCCGGATTCCGTCCGCAGAAGCACAATCCCGTCACGATCAGTCACTCCCGTTTCATCACCGGGGCAGGGCATGGCTGTATCACGGAGTGGCCGAACGGCACACTGTGGGCGTTTTACACCATCGTCGTCGGGTACACGCACATCTATGAGCGGCTTGTCGGCATGGATCTCATCGCGGTAAACGGGGATGGAGAGCTGTATGCGCCGCACGGGATCACAGATACGCCGCAGTACGCACCGGGTGTGGCGGCAGATCCGGTTTCCGCGAACGATACGGGACTTCTCCCGCTGACCCACCGCCAGCGCGCCATGCTCCGGGCAAGTACCGCCGCGCCGGGGAGAGAGCCGCTTTACGCCGTGGACAGCTCGCTTCTGACCTGGTGGCAGCCGGAGCAGGGGGATCGCGCGCCGTCCCTGACCATCGATCTGCAAGCACCGTATCTCGTGTCCGCGGTGCGCCTGATCTTCCGGGACATCGGACTCGATTACGACCATGGCGGTCTTCCCGGTGCGTATCGGTACGTACTGGAGGGGGTGATGGAACCCGATACGGATACATGGGCAGTCCTCGTAGACGCACGGGATAACGATACCGACCGCATAGTAGACTACCGCACATTTGCCGCCGTGTCGTGTGAAAAAGTGCGCCTGACGATCCTTTACCATCCGGTGGGTCTACAGATGCCGGGCGTGATCGATTTTACCGTATTCGGCGTGCGGGACGAAACGAAATAACGACAAAAGGGAACCGATCCGAAAAAACGGAAGGGCTCCCTTTTGCATTTGGCGTCAGGAAAACCGGGTCGCATAGCCGCAGGTCCGACAGAGAGGTTCCACGGCAGAACGGTGGGAAAAACCGTCATAGATCGCTCTGGCGCGCGGCGCGGACAGAATCTCGGCAAAGGGGGTGTCGAAAAGATTGCCGAGCGCGATTTTTCCCTCGCTGTCGAGACAACAGGGAACGACCGTGCCGTCGCAGAGGACCGCCGCCTGATCACGCAGTGCCATGCAGAATCGTCCGGTATCCGCTTTTCCCGCCCGTTCGATGGGCCACGTGAACCGCTCTCCCCATTCGAGATAACAGCCCTTCGCCATCCGGGGACCGCCGCGCACCTCTGTCCACGGAGCCGGAAACGCCGCGTGGAGCAGATGGAGGATCCGCGTATTTTGCGTGTTCTGCGCCGGATTTTCGCCGTCTCGGTTCCACAGCCGCAGCACCGCGACGATTCCCGCTTCTCCCGCCGCCTTCTGAAACGCCACGCAGTCGTGCAGATACGTCTCCGGATCTTCGCCGCCGTTTGCCTCATGGGAGTGGAGGGAGATACTGATCTTGTAAAGGGACGCGGCGCGGGAGAGGAGCATATCGGACAGCGCGGGC
>USGH01000008.1 GCA_900554225.1 uncultured Eubacteriales bacterium
GCAAGAAGCTCACTTTCTTCCTCCGCTGCGTGCAACGGAATCCCCATGACTGCCAACGACAGCGTCATGCATAGTGCCATAACCAGGCTGATGATTTTCTTCATCTCAAATCTCCTTAAATGAAATTGTTGTGCTTTTTGTCAGGCTCGCCGCAAATTTCTACCCCCGTATCACCTCCGCAAAGCCGTACAGCATCTGTGCCACCAGTGCGCGGGATGCCTTGTCCTGCGGGCGGAGTGCGCCGCCATCTCCGGTGTAGATACCGTTTTCCACCGCCCATGCCATCGCGTCTGCCGCCCAATCGGATACGCTTGCCTGATCTCTGTACCCGGTCAGGGCGGATTTCGCGGCGGTGAAGCGGGCAGCATACTGTGCGTACCGCGCCAGGATCACGACCGCCTGCTCTACGGTGATCTCGTCGTTCAGCCCAAAGATCTTCTCGTTGTAGCCCTTGACGATCCCGGCTCCCGATGCCCAGTCCACGTAGGGCGAGTACCATTCGCCAAGCGGAACGTCCGTAAAGCGCGGGGCGGTGAAGTATTCCGTCTGGACGGCGGCAAGTCGTCCAAGTACGGTGACGAACATGGCGCGGGTCATCGTAGTCTGCGGCGCAAATTCCGTAGAGGATACGCCCTTGAACAGCCCGTTTTCGTATACAAACGCCACAGCGGCATAATAGCTGTCCTGCGCGGAAACGTCACGGAACGGATTTTCCCACGGTGTTTCCCGTTCGCTCGGGTCCACGTAGGTGAATTTGTCCTCGGTGTCGTCCGTGCGGTCGTATCTGCGCCCTTCGTCCCGATTTTCAGCGGCACCGCGATTGTCGTCCGCAGCCGGGTCGTATGCGGGATCGTAGGTGTCCGAAGCGGTTTTCGGGATCGTTTTGCCCTTTGTGACGAGCTTGCCGCAATCCACGCAGTAGCTGTCCCCGGTATAGCCGTCCTTGTCCGCGGTGGCACGTGCGGCATTGCGGATCTCCAGCTTGCCGTGGTGATTCGGGTCGAGCGGGAGGGTGACGGATGGCAGCTCCGTTTTTTCCTCCGCGTCGGCGAAATATTTCCGGCACACCGCGCAGTACCAATAGGCGAGATTGCCTTCCGTGGTGCAGGTGGCTTCCCGTGCGGCGGTAAAGGAGAGCGTATGCGCGCTGGGGAGCGGTTTGGCAACGGTCACAGCGGCGTAGTCGGTGCGCAGATCGGACACGGGATCCCCGGTGCGCGAGGAGATTTGCACCCGGTCGAGCGAGAGGGAATAGGTGCCGGGCGCGGTATCGCCGCTCACGGTGACGGATACGGTGGCGATTTCGGTCACGGGCAGGTCGGAGAGATTGCAGCCGGGCATGATGGAGACGAGATACGAGCCGTCCGCCATCAGATCTACATTGATCCGCAAAATGCCCTCGACGGTCGCCGCGGCAACGTCTGTGACCACGAGATCCTCCCGCTGCGGCACATAGAACGCGAAGCCGTCAAAGGTGCCGGAGAGGGAGATGGAATAGGTAAAGCTGCTCCCGGGCGCGATCGAAGCGACGTTTGCAGCCGTGTGGATCGTCACAGAATCGGCAGCCAACGCAGGCAGAGCCAGAAGCGTGAGGGAAAGAATCATTGCAAGAAGCAGGGATAGGATGTGTTTCATAGGGGTACTCCTTTGTGATGATTGGTGGGGAGTGGGGGACGAGCGTTAATTCCCCAGTGAAATTGTCCCCCGGAAGGCGGCATAGAGTCTGGCGACATCGAAGTAGTCCACCACGCCGTCGCCGTTTATATCCATGATCTCCGCATCGACCTCCTCGGACAGGTATGCGGCATAGAGGGCGGATACGTCAAAGTAATCCATGGTGCCGTTGCCGTCGATATCCCCGGGTACGGTAGGCTTGGATTCCGGAACGAACGTGGCAGTGTTGTAGCCGTTCCACGTGGGACTGGTCCAGCCGGATTTGCCGGAAATGTAGTAGAGGGTGAGATCAGGGGAGGTTTGGGAGAAGGTATGATAGCCTATATCTGGTGCGTCACCGTAAAAATAAATGGAACTCAGGGGGCAACAGTTTTCGAATACGTTTCTCTCAATCGTATGGACGGCTTGGGGTATATGAATACTTGTCAAACTGCTGCATCCTTGAAACGCACTGTAACCGATTGTTGTTACAGTTTCCGGGATACTTACATATGTAAGTTTGCTGCAATTCATAAACAATTGAGATGGTATTTCTGAAAAAGCACCTTGAAGATCTATTATAGATATGTTGCTGCATCCATAGAAGACAGAGTTTCCAATGGTTTCCAATGATTTTGGAATTTTCATGGATTGTATATGTACACAATCTTTGAATGCGCTCCGCTCAATATTCACAATCGAATCGGGTAAGATAATTTCTGTTAGATTGGAACATCCCTCAAATGCAAATTCACCAATCACTTCTGTCCCCTGTTTCACAGAATAGCTATCTGTGTTATTCTGGGCTGGAAATTTAATCAAAGTAGGGTGAAAAGCAAACGAGAATTTATTGCTGGAGTGTGCCGTATTGGTGTTGTATAGTGCACCAACAGAGTCAATTGTGAAATATTGATTGCTTTCAGAAATAGAGATGTTTGTTAACCCTGTACATCCTTCAAACACAGATACACCTATATATTCTAATGAGGCGGGTAGATGAATTTCTTTTAAGTGAGAACACCCAGAAAAAGCCCCAATGTCAATTATCGAAATGGTATCATCCAGTTGTATTGACTCTAACGCTGTGCAATTCATAAAGGTAAAGCTCTCTATTTTTGAAACCGTGGAGGACATTGTAATGGATTTCAAGCGACTACACTCACGGAAGGCACTTGCTGAAATAGCAGATATTGTGTTGGGAATGACAACCTCCTCCAAATTGGTTCCGGCAGGGCAGCATATCAGTTGTGTGGGCACTTTATTTTGATTTTTATAAAGAATACCATTTATATCCGAGAACTGTGTGTTGTCAGAACTCACATTTATGACGGCTAACTTTTCACATCCGACGAATACATTATCGCCTATTACTGTAACATTTTTTGGAACGGTGACATTGGAAAAAGATTTGCAGGATGAAAATGCCCATGAACCGATGGAAATAAGTGAGGTTGGAAGGCATATATCCACTAGTGCATAACATGCAGAAAATGCATGTTCTCCAATGGAGAGCAGCGTATCGGGGAGCGAAACAGAGGAAAGAGAAATGCAATGGGAAAATGCACAACTGCCAATGGATGTGATGCCGTTTTCAACCACGATTTTTTGAATCAAAAAACTGTCCGGAACAGGAGAATAGGTATATTTATTCCATGGTGTACAGTCAGTAGCATAGTCCGTCATCTCTCCCGTACCGGAGATGGTCAGCGTTCCTTCTGCGTCCAGAACCCACGTAGCAGAGTCGCCGCAGATCCCGCTTGCAACATCCGAACCGGATTCTTCGCCATAATGTATATTTACATTGTCAAGCGCGTCATTGACATTTCCTGCAATGGACTGCCAGTGGGACATGGTCCCGCCATAATAAATATCGGTCAGGTTGTCGCAGAACGAAAAGGTACTTGCGGTGAAGGGAGTGGTGATGCCTGCGGGAAGATGAAGTGTTGTGAGCGATTGCATATTGGAAAGCGCAAAATCCCATAGAGCAAGCGTGGTATCCACACAGGTGTAGCTGCTGCCGGAAAGCGCGGGCAGACACACAAGCTCCGTCATATCCGCGGTGTATACGGCACCTGCCGCATCGTTTGCATAATAGGGGTTTGCCGCGTCGATTGTCAGTTCGGATAGAGCTTTGCTGCCGAGAAAAGCACCGGATGAGATCTTGGAGACATTTGCCGGAATGGTCAGGGACGTGAGGTTCATATTTCCCAGTGCCATATTGTATATGGTGGTCAGCGATTCCGGCAGTGTGAGGGAGGATAGAACTCTATTGCAGTTGAACGCGCCGCTTGTGAGGATTTCCACGCCCTCCGGGATCACGTAAGAGGTGTCTGTTTTCCCGAGCGGGTATGTGATCAGCGTATCACAGCCGGCGGTGAACAATACATTGTCGATGGTTCTGTAAGCGGGATTGTCCGGATCCACGAGAATTTCGCGGAGCTTGAAGCAGTCGGAGAGAAATTTAGAGGTCTCGATGGAGACTGCCGTTTTCGGGATTTCGATCCGCGTCAGACCGGGCAGGCAGGAAAAGGCATACAGTTCAAAGGTGGTGATCCCCTCGGAGACCGTGATGGTTTGGATGTTCTTGTAAATGGAGGCGTCCTGATCTTTGTGAAGCCAGTAGTCAAAGGCACCATAGCCGATCGTTGTGACCTTTTTCCCATCGATTTCCGCGGGGATCACAAGATCGGTGTCACTCCCGGCATATCCGGTGATGGTGAGCGTGCCGTCGTCGTTTTCGGAGGTGAGATAATCGCTGTCCGCGGCAGATACGCACACGGCGAGCAGCAGCGTGACAAGGAGAAGCGCGAGCGGAAGCAGGTGTCGAAGATGATGTTTCATGTGAGCGTCCTTTCAAAAGAAGGCATACGCCCCGGCAGACCGCAGGGAAGCAGACTGCCGATCGTATGCAATGAGTGGGGGAGCGTTACGGATGGGGGTTACGGCAATACAGCAGTCCCGCGGAACGCGGCGTAGAGCTTGGATACATCGTAGTAATCGACAACGCCGTCGTGGTTCACGTCCATGACGTCCGTATTGACCTCCCCGGACTGATACGCGGCATAGAGGGCGGTTACATCGAAGTAGTCCAGCACCCCATCGCCGGATATGTCCCCGGGAACGGTGGGCTTAGGATCCACGTCACCGGGGGTAAATGTTGCGGTGTTGTAGGTCACGCCGTTGGAATCCGTCCACGTAGGCGAAGTCCAGCCGGATTTGCCCGCGATGTAGTAGAGGACGAGGGAGGAGGGGGTGTTTTTGAAGGTGTTTTTTGTAATGGTGGGGGCATCTCCGTAGAAGTATACGGAGGTGAGAGAGGTGCAATCGGCAAATGCCCACTCTCCGATGCTTGTAAGTTGGCTCGGAAGATTTATTGTTTTCAGACTGCTACATCCAGAAAAGACGCTATTATCTATGGAAGTAATGGTTTCTGGAATGGTAATCGTCGTAAGAGCACTGCAATCGGCAAATGCCCACTCTCCGATGCTTGTAAGTTGGCTCGGAAGATTTATTGTTTTCAGACTGCTGCATCCAGAAAAGACGCTATTACCTATGGAAGTAATGGTTTCCGGAATTGTGATAGACTCCAGACTGCTGCATCCAGAAAAGACGCGATCATCTATGGAAGTGACTGTTTCTGGAATTGTGATAGACTGGAGATTGCTGCATCCAGAAAAAGCAGCGTATTCAATGGATGTAACAGAAGCGGGTATTGTAAAATATCTAAGCCCTGTACAACGCGCAAACATTTCAAAACTTATTTCCGTAAATGTATCCGGAATTGTTATGCTTTCCAGATAGGATGCATTAGAAAACGCTCCGCCTTCTATAGTTGTTACCGTGTCAGGAACAGTGAATGCGGATAATGTGCTGTTTCCCGCAGGATATTGAATGAGCTTTGAAACATCTTTTGTATAGAGAATACCGTTTTCATCTGTGTAGAAGTATTCATTTTTTTCACTGATCTGATATTTCTCAACGCTTGAACAGCCGTTAAAACAATCAGAGTACATATATACGATATTTTGCGGAAGATACATTCCCTGGAGATTGATACAATTATAGAATGCGCCCGTGCCGATAGAATACATGCATGAATATTTGTCATTATTCTCCATAAAGGCAATATGTTTGAGATTTTCACAGTATGAAAAAGCATAATTTTCAATATAAGCCACAGTATATGGAATTTCAAAAGTCGTGGTACTATTTAGGGATGGGCAGCGTATGATACGCTTTATTTCTTCTGACCATGAAGACTTTTCACAGAGTATGCCATTTATATCACAATAATATTTGTTTTCAGGATCGACAAAAATATTTTGAAGTGAAGCAGTATCAGAGGGATTAATTAGATAAATGCTGAATGCATTATGTGCAATATGAGATACAGATTTTGGTATGGTGATATTTGATAATTTAGTGCACATACTAAACGCATAGTCTTCAATTCTGTCGAGTGTCTCTGGCAGTTGAATATTTTCTAACACATTTCCAGACCGGAAACTATAACGTGATCTTCTCTGAACGAATGCCTCGCTGGCAAGTGTTGTTACCCCTTCACAAAGGATGGCTTTTTTTATACCGTAAAATCTGAGTTGTCCTATCCATGATGGATTAATGTAATCATTCCACGGATATCCAGTATCTGTATCTGAATAATCCTTCATCTCCCCTTCCCCGGAGATCGTCAGCGTACCCGCATCATCAAGCGTCCACGTGAGGTTGTCCCCGCAGGTGCCGCTTGCGATGATCTCCGCTTCCGTTTCTTCCTCGTAGATCACAAAGGCACCAAGCGACGGGGAGGTCTGGTGGATCGTCATTGCAGCGGTGGTGAACGTCTGGAACCCGGCTTTGGAGAGCACAAAGATGTAATCTCCCTTTTCTCCGGTGAACGCAAACGAGAAAGTACCAGTCGCGTCTGTAACGGCAGAGTCGATCACAGTGCCATCCGATGCCTTGCGGGTAACGGTCACACCTTCGACAGCCTTGCCATAGTCCGCACTGCCTTCTGTAGCGTTGCGAATGATACCGGATAAGGTGTAGAACTCGGGAGTGGGATCGGGATCCGGGTCCGGATCTGGATCGGGAGTTGGATCCGGGTCGGGTTTGGGATCGGGATCAGGATCGGGAGTGCCGTTCGGCTCCCACAGTGCTGTAATTACCAATTCATCAGAGCACCAGCACGGGCGCAGAGTGGTGCCAAGCTCTTTCAGATAAAGACCCAGTTCTTCTCCGCTTTGATACAATACACCCTTTACAGACCAGCCGAGGAACGTAGAGCCTTGTTTTGTGGGGATTGTGTCTGATAGAAAAATTGATCCATCGTATGGCTTAACTTGAGACGGAATGCTTCCCTCTCCACCGTTCAAATCATAGATTACAGTAAGCCCTTTGTTGATGACGTCCTTATGTCCGTTGTAGCGATTCAATGCTTTATCCATGAAATTGCTCGGCTTGAGAGTTTCATACAAATTGCGGGCATGCGCAATAGATGTTTTCCATTGATCCCAGGCCGCATTGTTGCCAAAATACGCATTGAATTTTTCCGTGCCATACCATGTGTTGAGATATTCAGTGGCATAATCAAGCTCTGTGGCAAGAAGTCGATATGCCATAAGCATACCGCTCACATATCCATCGCAGTATGGTACAGAGGTTTCTTTATCATATCCGGCAACACAGATATCTTCAATATCTTGAATCGACAGGATCACTGCTTGATTGACTGTATTTAAGCAGCGAACAACATATATCATTTCTGCTTTATCCGAGAGATGCCCTGCAAGATCGAATGCCGTAAAAGTAAGTGTAGCTGTAGTATAGATGGCACTTTTTGACAGCACCTTGCTCTTGAACAACATACATAAGGCATTGAGATTCAATTCCGTTGTTGTTTCGCAGATATTGTCTATTACACAATTGATAAATCCTGATATGCTGTCATCCTCAATGAGTCTTATATATTTGGAGATGGCTGTTTTTAAGAAAGTGTCATTTGTATATGTCCTCATTTTTTCCAGGAGAACGAGCGCACTTTCATCAACGTATTTCCATATTATGAAAGATTTTGCTAAAATTGTGCATAGCTCACCCATTTCTTCGAATATCATGAAGCCATATTCGAGCGTATCGAGTACTGTGTCAATGGTTTCGGAGAATTCAGCGCAGTTTTCAACGGATATTTTCTTGTTTGATAACCAACTGATAAATTTGAAAAATATACTGCCTGTGAAAGTAACTGTGTCACCGTTTATGGAAAAAGAAAATATGTCATTGGTTTCAGATGCTAATTTTAGAGTTTCTTTTATTAATTTAAAAATCTGAGAGGGGTCTATATTTGATTTTAGATATTCAAATAAAGGCATCTCTACATCATTGACAGTTATAGTAAGTGAAAATATATCTGAAATGAAAGATTGCGTTTCGTTGACTGCGTCGGTATCATTTGCTTCTTTTACTGCTCCTTCCAGCAGCATACTAATAAGCAAAGTATCATACAGATCCTGTTGTGTTAATTCTCCGTCAAATTCAAAAATGGTCGTTAGAACCTCCAGAACGATGGTAGAGAACTTTTCCCAACCGGAGCTATCTTTCAAAGAATTCACAATGGCGGTTGTGGGACTGTCGTCAAAATTCTCTTTCAAGGAATCCGCATTGTAGACATTGTTGATATTGTGGTGCGCAATATAGTATTTTGGGCTGGAGTACTGCATCGCGTTGTATGCATATGTCAGCATATTGCATAAGTCATCGGAGCCTGACTTATGGTTTACGCCATTGGCAGTGACATTGGTTCCAAAGGTGACGAATAGCCCCGATACCATGGAAAGGATCAGAATGAAGCTGATGATTCGTTTTTTCATTTTGGTATCTCCTTAAAAAATGTGTTTCATGCGTGTTTTGTCTTATCCTAAGTTAATACTTCATCCGCAAACCAAAGCGGTAAAAAGCGGCTGATCCGGGGCATGGACCAGCCGCTTTTACGCCTAAGCATAAATCAAGGAATCTATGCCGCTATTCGGTTCTGCTGCTTAGTCTGCGTAGTTGTAGAGCATCGCAGCGACCAGGGAACGCTTGGCAAGAGACTTCGGGGAGAGCATCCCGTTTTCGCCGGTGTAAATGCCGGTGTTCACGATCCACTTCATGCTGTATACAGCCCAGTCGGATACGTCGGCACTGTCGGCAAAATCGTGGAGAGTGCGGAGGGTATAGGTGCTTCTGCCGGTGAACGCGGCGTATCTCGCCAGGATGACGGCTGCCTGTTCCACGGTGATTTCATCGTTCAGACCGAACGTGCCGTCGCCGTAGCCAAGGACGATACCGCTCTGTGCCGCCCATTCCACGTACGGGGAGTACCACTGTCCCACTTCCACATCGGTGAAGCTCGACTTCTGGTAGAGAAGCGGGTTCACGCCTGCCATCCGTCCGAGAACGGTGACGAACATGGCACGGGTCATGGTGGTGTCCGGTGCAAATTCGGTTTCGGATACGCCCTTGAACAGTCCGTTTTCATAGACATACAGCACAGCGTCGTAGTATGCGTCGCCGGGGTTCACGTCAACGAAGGGATTGTAGTGGGCGGCTGGGATTTCGCGGAAGGAGACGGAGATGGTGCAGTCGGACTTGACGTTCCAGAACGTGTATTCCCGTACCGCGCCGATGTCCGCGCCATTCACGAGAACGGAGGCGATTTCATAGCCCTCGTCCGGGGTGATCACATAGGTGACGTTGTCGCCGCTCTTGACCACGGTCTTGCCCGCATGGGAGATGGAACCATGATCGCCGGCGGTGGCGGTAACGGTGTACTGACGGGTCTGTGCGGGACGGGTGACGCCGCCGGTTGCGGGCAGGATCTCACGCGCGAGGGTGTAGCCGCAGATCACACATTCCTTGTGCATCATACCGATGCTGACAGGATTCGGATAGCCGTCCACGATCCAGTCGCTGGATACATGCGCGCTCTTGTACGCGATCTCGCCGCAGGCGCATTTCTTCCAGTGATAGGAGGCGTTGGCGGACCACTTCACATCGTCGAAATCCTTGTCGTAGTCGTGTACGTGGTACGGTTCCACAACATCCTTCTTCGCGCCGCAAACGGTGCAGGTGAGGGTGCGTGTGCCGTCCTTGTCCTCGGTGGGCTCTACGGTGACAACACCATCGTCCCATTTGTGTGCTTCCTTCTGCTCATCGCCGCAGACGCAGGTACGATGGTGGTACTCGTCGTCGAGCTTGGACCAGTCGCCGTAGGAATGCTCAGTCAGCGTGGGGATATCCTCGGTCTTGGTAGCCTCGCAAACGGTGCATTTGAAGGTCTTGACACCCTTTTCGGTGTGCGTAGCGGGCGTGGTGACTTCGCCATCGTTCCACTTGTGTGCTTCGGTGATTTCCTTCTGGCAGTTCTTACAGGTCTGCGCGTGGTTCTCATCGTCTTTTTCGGTCCAACCAGCGGAGGACAGGCCGTCGCCGTGGTTGTCCGGATCCAAAGGGAGCTGGAGAGCCTCCGCAGTGGTCTCGATGGTGCCTTCTGCGTCCGCAAACAGCGCATTGCACTTGGAGCAGACGTAGTGCGCCTTCGTACCCTGTACCGCACAGGTAGAGGCTGCCTCTGCAACAAAGGAGAGAGCGTGGTCGCACTTAGGAGCCTCTACGGTAACGGAGCCGTTGACGAATGTGAAATTGATGTTGTTCATATCCACATCCAGAATGCCATCCGGAACGGATAACAAGGTTATCGGGTAGGAACCGGGAGCATCTGTGAGGATTTCAAAGGACAGTGTTACCAGCAAACCGTTTACTGTGTAGTTGGTAGTGACGGTATCGTTTGCCCAGGTTAAGCAGTATTCCGGGTCGTTCAGGTTGTCGGAGTGCATTTTCCCGGGAAGTAGATTTGTGTCTTCTACCTTGGTGAGCTTGAATGCCGTTGCATTGTATTGCACGAGCAACGTTAAATTGACAATGCCAGGGTTGTTGGTCATAGTAAGACCGATGTTTACTGTATCTCCCTTGCTTCCCTGCGCTGTGGAGAGTGTAAGCGTTGGTTCATCCGCAGCAAATACCTGTACGGGAATTAGGGTGATCAACATAATTGCAGCCAAAAACAATGCCGCAACTTTTTTTTGCCAGAGCATAATAACCTCCATGATAATTATGAGAGCGTTTCGTATCCGATCCATTTCGCAAGATGACGGGACAGAATTACTCTGTCTTTTATAGTAATTTCCCCATCACCGTTAATATCGGCGGCATCAAGATTGATTGTGCTGTTGTCATAACCGCTCCATTTTGCCAGATAACGTGTCAATACCGTTCTGTCTCTAACGGAAACAATACCATCGCCGTTTAAATCACCGGGTATGTAATTCTTTACTGTACAGGTGCCATTCTTGAAGATAGCATCCAGCGTATCACAGTCAAAATTCATAATACCATCCGGCACAGGAGAGATAGTAAATGCGTAGTCACCGACTTCCGCATTTTCAGCGATGCTAAAGGTCAGATTCACAAGATTTCCAGTCACATAGATGTTTTCCGCTACGGTATCATTTGCCCATGTTAGACGGTAGGGAGATTCCAGTCTGTCGGTATGCATAGCACCACTCAACAACCCTGTATCTTCCACATTGGTAAGTGTAAAGACGTTGCTGTCATAGGATATATCGATTGTGACGTTGATCAATCCAGGATTGCTTTCCAGATACACAGGTACTGTGATGATATTGCCAACCAGTCCCTTGGTGCTTCCGATCGAAATGACAACCGCATCCTCAATCGGCGTATCGTCCTCCTTCACAGTAATCGCACAGCTTGCGGTAAATCCGCCGTCTGCGGTGGTTACGGTGATATTCGCGCTTCCGGCTGCCTTGGCGGTGACAACACCGTTTGCTACGACTGCAACCGTCGTGTTATCGCTCTTCCAGGTGACGGATTTGTTGTCGGCGTTGTCCGGGCTGACTGTCGCGTGGAGCGTCAGAGTATCGCCGATGTTCATTTCCGACGCGGTCTGATCCAGTGCGACACCGGTTACAGCGACGGGAACGCTCTCCTCCACAACGGAAATCGATGCAAAGTGCGTTTGCAGATCGGCAACCTTATCGCCGACGCTGTTTGCGACCTGCACCTTGTCGAGGGAGAGCGTGATGGTGCCGGCCGGTGCATCGTCGTTGACCTTGACGGTAACGGTGGCGATCAGGGATTTCTCCGCGTCGGTGGTATCGAACGAGGGCAGGACGGACAGTAGGTAGGAGCCATCCGCCTTCTTGTCTACATTGGTCGCCTTACCGAGATCGGTGTCGGACTTCGTGATCGTTTCCACGGTCAGTCCGTCGATCACCGGAATCGAGCAGGCATAGCCCATGTAGGAGCCGGAAAGGGAGATGGTGTACGTGAACGTGTCGCCCGCGGAAACTTCGCCGGCGGAGGTCTCCGTGTACATGGCAGCCGCATCCACCGCCCCAATCGGCAGAGCCACGACAGACAAGAGGAGTGTCAGGCTCAGAAGAATGGATAAAAACTTTTTCATTTTCTACCCCTTTCTAAAAAATGTTGTGCGGCAAGCCTCTGCCGCGGGACAAAATCGGATCCGGATATGGCACCAGAGCGCATCGTACCGTCGAATCGGCGCGCGGCGTTCTGCGAACAAACCGTGTCCGTATTGTTTGTGCGCGATCACCCCCTTCATGGCGATATATTGTTCTTGCACTGTCGGATTTGTCGTGCGCACTGCCGCCCCCCTTCGGATAACGCGGACACAGAGCGGCATATGCGGCGCGTCTCATTGCCGGCGAACCAGTACGTACAGTTTGGCAATGTCCAGATAGTCGAACACACCGTCTCCGTTGACATCCGCGATCCGGGCATTGGTGACGGCGGCAGAGCTCTGATACACGCTGTAGAGCTTTGTCACATCGAGGTAGTCCATAACGCCGTCCGTGTTGACATCTCCCTCAACAAACGCGATCACGGTGTAGTCCGCGCTAAGGAGCCGACCGGTCACAGGATTGCCGTGTGTATCCGTGATCTGTGTGACGGCGGAATCCGGGTAGAAGGCACCATGCGTACCGACGGCGATCCCCTCATTTACGGACAGCGTGACCGTGGCGATCCTTTTCTGCGGCGCGTCCACCTGCTCACAGCCCGGGAATACGGATACGCGGCAGCGACCGTCCGAGAGTACGGTTACATCGATGGCACGCTCTCCGATCGCCTCTCCGCCCACGACCTCCATGATCGTCATATCCTGCGGGGGTTCGATAGTGAACGAAAAGCCGTCATAGGTGCCGGAGAGGAGAATGTCGTAGGTGATCACGTCCCCCGCGCGCACGTTTTCGGTATCCGCGGCGATTTCCACCGTGGCATCGTATGCGGTGCTGTTCAGTAGCGTAAATTTTGCGAAATTCTGCGCCGCCTTGCCCGATGCACCGGTACAGCCGGACGCGAGCTGGGTCTGATTGACGAGCCAGTTGAGATTTCCGGCTTCATCTATGGTACTGTTGCCCCAGGAAAGTACGTAGCACAGACCATAGGTGCTGCCTGCCTGCGGCGCGACCGTGGAAAATGCCGTAAAGGGGGTGCGGAATTCGTAGGTTACAACATCCCCCTCTTCCGTGGTGTTGACGGAGCAATAGGCATCCGTACCATCCACCGGCGTGAATTGTGCGTCCAGATAATCCGCATAACGGTGGAAGAGCAGATTCCCGGTTTCCGAGGAGGCACCGAGCGCGTATTCCAGTTGATCATGGCCGGTATTGCCGGCATCCGCGTAACAGATCTGCATACACCCTGCCGCCCACAGGTAGGTGGTATCCGCGTCCATGGGACACACATGACCATCCGGATCCGTAAAGCGCACGAAGGCATACACATATTCCGCATCCCAGGAAAGCCCGAGATCAAACGCGAGGTTCAGCGCGGTGTCCATATCCGCGTCGTCATTCACATAGGCGGACAGCCACGAGGTTTTGCGCGCGATGCGGGTGTATTCGCCCTCTGTCCATATGCCGTCCGGGATCCATTCTGTCTGGATGTGCCCAATATCAAACGCGACCTTGCCGAGATCCTCTTCCTGCACAAAGGACGCGTTTGCCGCAAGCGCGGTTGCCGATACCAGCAGCGCAGTCAGCGGCAGAAGCCATAGCTTTTTCATGAATTTCACGTTCCTTCCCTTATATTATGTATTGGTGATACGTCGCCTTACGCCATCCTGCGGTAGTCCGCATACAGACGGGTCACGTCGTAGTAGTCGAATGCGCCGTCTCCGTTGTAGTCGCAGAGATCCGCGTCCGCGACCGCTTTTCCGGTGTAGCAGGCATACAGCTTGGTGATGTCCGCGTAATCGAATACGCCGTCGCCGTTGATGTCGCCCGGCACAGCCTCCGTTTCGGGAACAAAGGTCGCCGTGGTGTATTCCGTACCGTCCGGAGCGGTCCATGTCGGCGTTGTCCAGCCCGATTTGCCCTCGATGTAGTACAGCACGGTCGTTTCCGGGAATACAACCTTTCCGAAGGATGCCGGAGTGTCGCCGCGGAAGAATACCTCCTTCAGATGGTAGGCGTGCCGGAACGCGTAATCTCCGAGAGAGGAGACGGAGGCGGGAAGGGTTACACTTTCGATGTCCCAGCAGTTCCAGAAAGCATAGTTGCCGATGCTTTGGAGAGATGCGGGCAGCTTCAGGGAGGAGATACCGGTCTGCATAAAGGCGTAATCGCCAATGGAGAGAAGGCTGCCCGGCAGTGTGACCGTTTGCAGCGTGCCCATACCCCGGAAGGCATCACTACCGATGTGGGTGATCCCCTCCGCGACGACCGCGGCCTGGATTTCTGTCCCATATTCCTGCCACGGCATCCCGTCAACACTGCAATTCCACATCGCGCCGGAGCCGGTGATGGTCAGCGTACCGTTGTCGTATGCCCAGAACGCATTGTCGCCGCAGGCGTGCGGGTCGGTGAGCACAGCGGGATCAAACGGGGAGGTAGAATATACCGTGCCGTCCGGGGAGGTCCACGTCGGCTTCGTCCAGCCGCTTGTTCCGATGGCGTAATGGAGCGTGGGCGGTGTGTAGTCTGCCCATGTCTGGAATGCGTCTTTTCCAAAATCGGCGGGAACATCGCCCAGGAAGAACATATCCCGGAGCTTCTGATTGTACGCGAACGCGGATGCACCGAGCTTTCTCAGCGTGGACGGGAAAACATACCGTGCAACGAAATTGCAGTTATAGAAGGCGTGGCTGCCGATACTGGTCAGTCCCTCCGGCAGAGTGATTTGCACAAGGTTTGAAAACTGGAAGGCGTTGTCGCCGATCACCTGGATCCCCTCCGACAGCGTCACGCTTTTGAGGGTGGTGTTGCTTTTGAACGCGCCTGCTCCGATCGCCGTGACCGGGCAGCCGTTTGCACGGGCAGGGATCGTCAGATCCTCCGCTGTGCCGGCATAGGAGAGTACCGCCGCGGTGCCGTCGCTGCGCAGCCCATATTCCACATCGTCAATGGTAAACAGCTTGTCTGCCGCGCCACTTAAATCCACCGTCCGCGTGTACAGAACGTTATTCTCATCCCATTCCCAATACTGGAGCGTGTCCAGCTTGACAAAGAGATTGGCAACGCCATATTCCGCGTAATCCACCTTATGCGGATCCGAGAAGGCGGTGTCGATGGCGTAGACGAAGGTGCCGTCGGTGTAGTAGAGCAGATCGTCGTAGAGGAATACGTACCGCTTCTGCAATGCAATGGACGCGTCCGTGCTGTCGGAGCCGTCTGCCCTGGCGCGCCGGATCGTATCCGCCTGCTTGTAGTACCAGTAGCCGTCCTTATAATTCATCATGCCCTCGCCGTCCCGGAAGCAGTAGCCCTCGTAGCTGCCGCTCACATCCGCGGTGACGGTGGAGGACCAGCCGGAATGTTCAAGATTCCTCATTTCCGCGTCGCTTTTGAGAAAATAATCGTGACGCACGTATCCACCGCGGCAGAAATCGCCGTCAAAGCCGTTTGTCGGATCGTCCCAGGTCACGTCCACATGGTACCACGTGCCGTCGAGCAGGACCATGTTCCACGCGTGGTTCATCGCGGACGAGGAGACGACGCGGGATGTATAGCCAAGCCGGGTGAGCAGCAGGGAATATGCCTCCGCGTAGCCCTGACAGACCGCGCTGCGATGCACAAATACGCCCTCCGGACGGTACACATAGCCGGGGAACACATCGGACAGATCGTAATCGACCTCGCGTACCAGATAATCGTGCAGGTAGAGCATTTTTTCGAGATCGGACATCGTGTCGGTGATGCCGGAGAGCGCGTGGGCAATCCCCTCCTCAATGGTGGAGATCGTCGTGTCGTTCCATTCCACCGGATACGAGAGGGTGACGGAAGCGATGATACCGTTTTCTACCCGATAGATCACCGCGTCCGATACCGGATTCCAGAGCGGCGCGGCGTTGAGCATCTGGGAGAGGAGCGCGTCCAGCTCTGCCGTGTCTGTATAGCCGAGCGCGCGTATATCGACCACGGTCTGCCGTGCCGCGATCGCTTCCGACAGGGTGGTATACAGCGTCATGGCACGACCGTCGTAGAGCATGGCAGGATCCGGCGCGAAGCGGACATCGGCAAGCTCTCCCATGTTCAGAAGCGTGAGATCGGAGGGGATGTTCTCCGTGCGTGTGGAAAAATCGTCTGTGGCATCGGCGGCAAGCAGGGGAAGCGAGAGACACGCCGTTGTCAGCAGTGTGAGAAGCAGGTACCGTGTTTTCATAGGCAGTCCCTTTCCGTGGCGCATCCGTTTGGGACGAATACGCGGATTTGCAAAAATGTGTGGTTTTTACAAATGTAAAATAGGCAAAGCAATCAAATTCTACATTTGTAGAGGAAATGCAGTCGTGCGCGACCATATCCCATTCCTTGGAATAAAACCCTTTATATGGCAAAAACAACACAACTACAACGGTAGTTATAGCAGCGAAGAAAGCAAAAAGGGCATAAGTACACACAAAAGATTATAGCACCACGGTATAACTTTGTCAATATTTTCACTGCAATTGCCACATAGACCAGCGAACTTTCTGCCTATACGCTAAAATCATCGTTAACATAAGTACATTTATTATGTACAAATTCAACAGACGCGGCATGTTCCGACCATTGTATATCCATGGGGGCGCATCCGTGCAGAGAAAGGGGGATAGGAAGCGGTTGGAGAAATAGATACTGTTGTGCGGTATCCAATTCTTTCCCCGCCAACTTCCCCATCTCTCCCGAAAAATCCCGCCACTGTATTTACTTCTCCGGCAATCTGTGCTATAATACAGTGGGATACCGCAGTACGTGCGGGATTCACCTATCAGAAAGGACATCTATATAAATAAAATGAAGGAAAACGAAAACAAGCGGCTGGGGCTGGTCGGCGGACAGGCACTGCTCGAGGGCGTGATGATGAAATCCGGCGACGACGTGAGCATGGCGGTGCGCGACGAATCCGGGAAGATCCTCACCGATCACAAAAAGATCGTGTCGCTGCGGAAGAAATACAAGATCTGTCGGATCCCGTTGATACGCGGCTGCGTCAATTTTGTCGAGATGCTCTCGCTCAGCATGACGACGCTGACCCACTCGATGGAAATGTCCGGGATCGACACCGATGCGCCGGAAACGAAATTCGACAAATGGATCATGGACAAGCTCGGCGACCGCATGATGCAGGTGATCTCCGGCATCGGTATGGTTCTCGGGCTGGTGCTGGGGATCGGCCTCTTTCTCATGCTCCCGACGATGGCGACCAAGGGACTCGATTCTCTGGCAGGCGGTCACATCGGCCCCTTCCGCAGTGTGATCGAGGGCGTGATCCGCATGGCGATCTTTATTGCGTATGTATGGGCGGTCAGTCTCATGCCGGAGATCCGCCGGACCTACGAATACCACGGCGCGGAGCACAAATCGGTCGCCTGCTTTGAGCGCGGTCTGCCCCTCACCCCGGAGAACGCCAAGACCTGTACCCGGTTCCATCCCCGCTGCGGCACCAGCTTCATCTTTGTGATGCTCTTACTCTCCATCATTGTCAATTCCTTCCTCACGTGGGACAACGTGTGGATCCGTTTCGCCTCGAAGCTATTGACCATTCCGCTGATCGTGGGACTCGGGTTTGAGTTTATCATGTATGCGGGCAGGCACGACAACCTCTTTACGAAGATCGTATCCGCGCCGGGACTCTGGATGCAGCGGATCACCACGCGGGAGCCGGATGAAGCACAGCTTGCCGTAGCCATTGCGGCAATCATGGGGGCGATCCCGGAGGCGTTCCGCGATGAGGTGCGCACGCAGCTTGCCGAGACCGGCGAAAAGCTGGAGGATACGGAAAAATTCGTACCGAAGAAGGTTTCCACGGACAAAAAGCCGTCCGAGCGGTTCGATTCCGACCGGATCGCGCAGGGAGAGGGCGCGGACGATGCAGAGAGTGCCGAAAACGACGTCGGCGGAGACGCAAAGTGACGTACTCCTATCACGATTTGCGGGAGCTGCTCGCGGCGCACGGGATCCCGGAGGCGGATTTTGACGCGCTGACACTGCTGGAGGCGTACACCGCCGCGCCGCGATCCGCGATTCTTGCCGATCCGACGCGAGAATACGAAAGCGACGCGCTGACAAATGCCGTGGAGAAGCGGATACGCCGGGTGCCGCTCCAGTACATCCTCGGAAAATGGGAATTTATGGGGCTGCCGTTTGTCGTGAACGCGCATTGTCTCATCCCGCGCGCGGATACGGAGCATATCGCGGAGGCTGCCATTGCGCGCCGTCCGGGACGGGTTCTCGATCTGTGTACGGGCAGCGGCTGCATCCTCGCGGCGATACTCCACGCCTGTCCGGCGGCGACGGGTGTGGCGGTGGATCTGATGGCGGACGCGCTGGCGGTGGCGGCGGAGAATTTCCGGCTGCTCGGTATGGCGGATCGTGTGACGCTCCGGTGCGGCGACGTGCGGGACAGGCTCTTTGCGCCGGAGGAGCGGTTTGACGTGATCACCGCGAATCCGCCGTACATTGCCGCGGAGGAGATGGAAACGCTTGCGCCGGAATTGTCCGCAGAGCCGCGGATCGCGTTGACGGATGGCGGGGACGGTCTGTCCCTGTACCGCGCGATACTGGAAAATTACCGCGGGAATCTTGCCGGGGACGGTGTGATGATCGTCGAGCATGGCTATAGGCAGTCGGAGGCGGTATGCGCGATGGCGGCGGAGTACGGCATGGCGGCGCGGGTGATCCGGGACTACGGCGGAAATGTGCGCGGCGCGGAACTGTGGATGGCGTGAAAGGGCTGAGACGGCAGCCTGCGAATCTACCGCGCGGCACGGATACATTGTAAGGGAATTTTAGACTATGAGAAATATAAAGATCACCGACACGACGCTGCGGGATGGAGAACAGACACCGGGCGTGCGGTTTGGTGTCGGGCAGAAGCTGGATATTGCGCTGCGTCTGGAGCAGCTTGGCGTGGACTGCATTGAGGCGGGCTTTCCTGCATCCTCACCGGGTGACGCGGAGGCGGTGGCGAAAATTGCGTCTGCGGTGCAAAAGAGTACCGTATGTGCGCTTGCAAGATGTGTACCGGCCGACATTGCGGCGGCGTGGGAAGCACTGCGGGAGGCGGCACATCCGCGCATCCATGTGTTTATTGCGACAAGCGACATCCATCTGACGCACAAGCTCCATATCACGCGGGACGAAGCGATCCGGCGGATACGGGAATGTGTGGCGCAGGCGGTATCGCTCTGTCCGGAGGTACAGTTTTCGCCGGAGGATGCCACGCGGACGGATCCGGATTTTCTGATCGAGGCACTTCGGGCGGCAGAGGCAGCGGGAGCGCAGATCCTCAACATACCGGACACGGTGGGATACGCGACTCCGGCGGAATTTGGCGCACGGATCGGGCGGATCCATCGGGAGATCCCGGACAGGCGGATCGGCGTACACTGCCACAACGATCTCGGTCTGGCGGTGGCGAACAGTCTGGCGGCGATCGAAGCGGGCGCGTCGTCCGTGGAGTGTACCGTAAACGGGCTTGGCGAGCGGGCGGGCAACGCGGCACTGGAGGAGATCGTGATGGCATTGTCGGTCCGGCGGGACGCGCTCTGTGCCGTGACGAACGTAGACACGCGGGAGATCACGGGAACGTCCCGTGTGGTGTCGTCGCTGTCGGGGATCCCGGTATCGCCGAACAAAGCGATTGTAGGCGGGAACGTATTCACGCACGAGAGCGGGATCCATCAGCACGGTGTGATGCAGGATCGGGCGACCTACGAGATCATGAAGCCGGAGGATATTGGCAGGACGGGCAGTGTGCTTCTCCTGGGCAAGCTCTCCGGCAGACACGCCTATGCACAGCGGGTGCGGCAGATGGGCTATTCCCTGGATGAGGCGGGCATGGACGCGACATTCACGCGGTTCAAGGAGGTAGCGGACAAGAAATCGACGGTCAGCGACGAGGACATCCGCGCGATCATCAGCGAATATCTCGATTCTCTCGCCGGACGATACCGCCTTGTGACGTTCCAGATCCAGTCGGGGAACCACATCCGGGCGATGGCGCTTGTGACGCTTGCCGATCATGCGCTGCCGGACGGTGAAAACGAACGCACCGAGGCCGCTCCCGGCGAAGGACCGATTGACGCAGCGATCAACGCCATACTGCGGATTGCGGGATGCACGGACGTTACCCTTGTGAGCTACGAGATCCGTGCCGTGACCGAGGGAACCGACGCGCTTGGCGAAGCCATTGTAAAGATCAAAACGGGCGAATCGATATTCACGGGGCGCGGCGTATCCACCGACATCATCAAATCCTCCATCAAAGCCTACCTCAACGCGGTCAACAAATGCCTATTGGGGGCTTTGGGCGACGCGGAGAACGAGGGGAACGGGGGGAACGAGGACGCTTCTTGAAAGAAGCTTGGCAAGAACTTTTATATGGGGATGGATTTGGATTTTGTTTGTGCAAGTCCGTTTGCGCGCCAATATGGTTCTGGCGGATACAGGAGAAGATCGTTCGTGCGGATAGAGAATCTATCCGCCTTCTACAGGGGAGCGATTGCGAATGTGGTTTTTGGGTAGCGGCAGGATTGCTTATGAAGCCTATTCTATAGAACAAATAGTACAAAGCTTTTGGAAGGGGGCGCGGGGGAGTTTTTTGCAAAAGAGCTTTCCCGCATATCCTACAGGATGCATATAGAGATCTTGGACACCACGCTGCGGGATGGGGCGCAGGGCTGTGGGGTGGAATTTTCGCCGACGGATCGTATGGCGGTGATGCACCGTCTTGACGAGCTGGGCATACCCTATATGGAGATCGGGATGATGACCGGGGAAGAGAGCGCGGCATGGTTTCGCGAGGTGGCGTCGGAGCCGTTTTCTGTGGCGCGTCCGGTGATCTTTTCGCAGACCTGTCGGCCGGGGGAGGCTGCCGCGGAGAACACGCTGCTGCGGCTGACGGCGGAGTCCCCGATCGGCTGTGTATCGATTTTCGGCAAGAGCTGGCGATACCAGGCGCAGCGGGTGCTTGGAACGACGGCAGAAGAAAATCTGCGCATGATCCGGGAAAGCGTGGCGTATCTGAAGGCGGCGGGAAAGATGGTCTTTTTCGACGCGGAGCATTTTTTTGACGGCTACAGCGACGACGCGGACTATGCCTGTACCGCGGTAGAAACGGCATTTGCGGCGGGAGCGGATCGGGTGGTCCTCTGCGACACGAACGGCGGTATGCTTCCGGACAGCATCGGCGTGGCGGTAGACGGAATCCTTGCGCGGCTGCCGGAGGAAGCACGGGAGCGGCTGGGGATCCACTGCCACAACGATATGGGTATGGCTGCGGCGTGTACGGTGACGGCTGTGCTGTCCGGTGTGCGCCACGTACAGGGAACGATCTCCGGTTTTGGCGAACGCTGCGGGAATGCGAATCTCGGCACGGTGATCCCGGTATTGGAATGGAAGCTCGGCTTTCACTGCATCGGGGAGACCCATCTGGCGCGTCTGACCCCGGTGGTCCGTGCCGTCAACGAAGCGGCGAACCGTGCGATGAACGAGAACGAACCGTTTGTCGGTGGGTACGCATTTACGCACAAGGCGGGGACGCACATCGATGGGGTCCGCAAATCGCCGCGCGCTTTTGAACATATGGATCCCGCCGTGGTGGGAAATCGCCGGAATTTCGTGGTCAGCAGCCAAAGCGGACGGGCGGCACTGCTGGGGCGTATGCGGGAATATCTGTCCCCGGCGGACGCGGATCGGCTGACGAAAAATTCCCCGGAGCTGCTCGAATTATGGGATCTGCTGCGCGAGAGGGAATCGCTCGGCTACGATTACGAGGACGCGGAGGCATCCTTAGCCCTTCTCATTGCGCAGACCCTGGGCAGGCGGCGGCGATTTTTCGAGCTGCGCAGCTTCAAGGTCATTGTGGATGAGGACGGCGGGCGCGCATACAACGATCGGTGGCAGACGGACGAGATGAAGGCGACGGCGGCGATCAAGATCGCGGTCGGCGGTACGGAGGAATTGACGGCAGGCGAGGGCAACGGTCCGGTCAACGCCATGGACGTGGCTCTCCGCCGGGCACTCACGCGGTTCTATCCGGAGATTGCGCACCTGCGTCTGTCGGACTACCGGGTCCGTGTGCTGGATGCGGGCGCGACGGCGTCTGTGGTACGGGTTCGGATCGAATCGACGGATGGAGTAGGCATCTGGCGCACGGTCGGCGTGTCCCCGGACATCATCACGGCGAGCTGGCAGGCACTGCGCGATTCGGTGGAATATATGCTGTCGAAGCAGGAACAAAGTGAGGTATCAATATGAAAACGGTATGTGTATTATTTGGCGGTAAGTCCTCGGAATATGAGGTATCGCTCTCCTCGGCGCACGCGGTGCTGTCGAACATAGACACGGCGAAATACAGCGTGATCCGGATCGGTATCACCAAGGAAGACGGACGTTTTTATCGGTATGACGGCGATCTCGCGGGGATCCGGGACGGCTCGTGGTGCGCGGATCGGACAAAGCTGTGCGGCGTGACGCTGTCTTTATCGGATGGGCGGCTCAGCTTCCAGCCGAACGCGGACGGATATGCGCCGGAGGCGGTGGTGCCGGATGTGGTATTCCCGGTGTTGCACGGCAGATTCGGCGAGGACGGCACGGTGCAGGGGATGTTCGCGGTGGCGGGGATCCCGGTGGTCGGCTGTGACTGCGCGTCGAGCGGCGTATGTATGGACAAAGCGCTGACGAAGGCGGTGATTTCCGCGGACACGTCGATCCGGCAGGTGGAATGCGTCATGGCGCATCTCGGCGACGATGTGGCGTCGCTCCGGGCAAAATGCGAATCCGCCTTTGGGTATCCGATGTTTGTCAAGCCCTGCCGCGCGGGATCGTCCGTCGGGGTAACGAAGGTCAAGGACGCGGCTTCCTTTGCGGCTGCGGCAGACTGTGCGTTCCGGGAGGACGACAAGATCCTCATCGAGCGGGCGGTCCATGGGCGTGAGATCGAGGTGGCGGTGCTGGAGGAGCACGGGGAATACACCGTGGCGATCCCGGCGGAGATCGATCTGGGCGGCAGCGAATTTTACGACTACGACACGAAGTACGTGAGCGACTGCTCGTCCTTCTATCTCCCGGCGCGGCTGACGGAGGCGGAAACGGCGGAGGTGCGGCGTATGGCGCTGGAGGTATTCCGTGCGCTCGGCTGTCGTGTATTCGCCCGCGTGGATTTCTTCATCGAGGACGGCCGGTTTATCTTCAACGAGATCAACACAATCCCCGGCTTTACCCCGATCTCGATGTATCCGAAAATGATGATCCACTACGGTGTCCCCTACGCCGCGCTGATCGACCGCATGATCGCAGCGTCTATGTAAGGGGAGCGGCTGCCGGAATTTCTGCGCCGTAAGGTTCCGACCACCCCCAAAAGCTTTTATAAAAAGGGGATGGAGCCTGTACAGGACGATTCTGCCCGACTGCTTCCATCCTCTGTCTGCCACAGAAAACACAAAAAGGAGTTTACAATATGCTTCCTATGGAATTGCAAAACGCAAAATTCATTTGGCTTTCGTCCCTTGTGGAGGAGGTCAACACGTATGTACTGACGCGTGAGACGGTTACAAAGACCTCCGGCAAGCGGTATCTGTTCGCGGTGACGGCGGATTCCGATTACGCGCTCTTTGTCGGGGATCGGCTGGTGACGGGGCGGCAATACGCGGACTATCCGTTTTACAAGGTGTACGACCGGGTGGACATCACGGATGCGCTCTCTGACGGCGAAAACCCATTGACGATCGTGGGCTTCTGCGCGAACGAGGACAGCTCTACATACAAGAAATCGGTCCCGGGGATCGCCTATGCGCTGTGGGAGGACGGCTGTGAGCTGTTCCACACGAGCGAGGCGACGAAAATGGCGCAGCATCCGTGCTACAAGAGCGGCAGAGTGGATAAGGTAACGGGACAGCTGGGCTTCTCCTTTGCATATGACGGAAGAAACACGACGCCGGTCTGGAAAACGCCGGTGGTGACGCATACCTTCGATACGCTGTATCCGCGCCCGGTGGAAAAGCTCGTGTGGGAGCGCGAGACGGAGGGCAGAATGGTGGCGCACGGTTCGTTCCGGGAAGCTGCGGCATATCGGAACATGGGTGAGCGTATGCAGTTTGCGTCCCTGTCGATGGGTTCGCGGCAGTATTTCGACGTGCCGATGGGGGTGGCGACTGCGCCGGTGTCCACGTATCCGACCCGTCCCTCTGCCACAACGGATTTTGCCGTGCAGCGTGCGGAGGGCACAGACGGCGTATGGTACGTGGTGGATATCGGTCGGGAGGAATCCGGTATGTTCACGCTCGACATCGATCTGCCTGCCGAAGCGGAGCTGATGATCGGCTGGGGCGAGCATCTGGACGATCTGCGGGTACGCGCCGAGGTGGGAATGCGGAATTTCGCCTGCCATATCACGCTGCCGGCAGGACACACGAAATTTGTGCATCCGTTTTTGCGCATGGGCTGCCGGTATCTGGAGCTTCACGTATACGCAGAGAGCGCGGTACTGCACCACGCGGGTGTGATCCCCACGAACTATCCGGTGACGGATCACGTAGAGTTCCACTGTGCGGACACGATGCACAACCGGATCTACGAAATTTGCCTGCGCACGCTGCTGCTCTGTATGCACGAGCATTATGAGGACTGCCCGTGGCGGGAACAGGCACTGTATTCCATGGATTCCCGCAATCAGATGCTGTGCGGCTACTACACGTTCCGGGAGAAGCGGTTTGCCAAGGCGGCACTGCGGCTGCTCGGTCTGTCGATCCGGGAAGACGACACGCTGGAGCTGTGCGCACCCGCCAAGGTAACGATCACGATCCCGAGCTTCTGTGCCGTATACGCAGTGGAGCTGTGGGAGTATGTGCTCTATTCGGGCGATGTTGCGTTCGGCGAGGAGATGCTGCCTGTGGTAGAGCGGCTCTGCCGGAAATTCGTCACGCGCACGGCGGAGAACGGACTATTGCCGCTGTTCCCGGAGAAGGAATACTGGAATTTCTACGAATGGCAGCCGGGACTGTCCGGTTCGATCGGCACCGTGGACACGGAGATCACCTACGATCTGCCGCTCTGCGGCTTTGTGGCGATGGCATATGACAGTCTTGCGCAGCTGTACGGTGCCATTGGGGACGAGAGCCATCGCGCGGAATGGGCAGCGCACGCGGACAAGCTGAAGAAGGCGTCGCACGCGGCATTCTACGATACGGACGCGCACCGGTACTACTCCAAGATCAACGCGGAGACAGACGAGCGGTTCCATCTGTCGCAGCTGTCGAACGCGCTTGCGATCTACAGCGGCATTTGTCCGGAGGAATGCGTGGATGACGCGCTGGAGAAGCTGGCGTTCGATGCGGAGATGATCCCCGTGACCTTCTCGCACAGCGTGTTCCGCTACGATTCCCTGATGCGCCGCCCGGAGAAATACGCACGGTTCGTATTCGGGGAAATTGCGGAAATGTGGGGGGAGATGTACCATCAGAACGCTACGACCTTCTGGGAAACCTCTCTCGGCAAGACGGATTTCGGTCACGCGGGAAGCCTCTGCCACGCATGGTCCGCGATCCCGGCATACCTGTACTTCCGCTATCTGGTCGGTATCGCACCGGACGCGCCGGGACATATGGGAGAAGCGCATCCGCTCCCCGAAAAGCTGACCGGTATCTACGAGGTGGAAAGCAACTATTGAGGCGTGGAAACACCCAAAACCGGGACGCGTTTCCCAAAAACAGGCACGCCTATGCCATATAGCACAGCCAAACAGCAATATAAGGAGACCCAATTATGCCTATTATCCTGAAAAACATCCCGTCCGTGGAGAAATGCTTCATGGACGAGGACATTGCCAAAAAGCCGGAATGCAATGCACTGACCGCACTGCGCGGCGAGGAAGTCCACTACATGATCGCGTATACATCCACGGAGCCGGGACACGATCCGAAATTTGTATGCACACTGGATTCCGCCTGCGGACTGCCGTATTCCATCGAGACGGTGGAGCAGGTGCCGGTGCGGGTGCCGTGCTACAGAAACCGCCACGACGACGATTATCTGCGGACCACGCCCGGTCTCTATCCGGATCTGCTCCTGCCGATCGCGGATGGGGCGCGGATTTTTGTGCCGTATGGGGAATTGAAGGCACTGTACGTGACCGTTAAGATCCCGGAGAATGCGGCTGCCGGAGAGTATCCGGTGGTGGTGCGGTTCCTGGACGGCGAGAACACGGTGACGGAGACGGTATTCCATCTGACGGTATTGGCGGCGACCCTGCCGAAGCAGACGATCCAGGTGACGGAGTGGTTCCACTGCGACTGCCTGGCGACGTATTACCGTGTGCCGGTATGGTCGGAGGAACACTGGACGATCATTGAAAATTACCTGAAAACGGCAGTGGAAAACGGGATAGGCACGATCCTGACCCCGGTATTTACACCGCCGCTGGATACGGCTGTGGGCGGCGAGCGTCCGACGGTGCAGCTCATTGATGTGGAAAAGACCGCGGACGGCTGGAAATTCGGCTTTGACCGCTTTGTGCGCTGGGTGGAGCTTTGCAACCGGGTCGGCGTGGAATATTTCGAGATTTCCCATCTGTTCACGCAGTGGGGAGCCGGACACGCACCGAAGGTGATTGCCAGGGTAGACGGCGTGGACACGAAGGTGTTCGGCTGGGAGACGGATTCTCTCAGTGACGAATACATCACGTTCCTGCGCGCGTTCCTGACGGAGCTGGTGGCGAAGATCCGGGAGCTTGGAATCGAGGCGCGGTGCTTCTTCCACGTTTCGGACGAGCCGGGCTTTGACCATCTGGAGCGGTATCGTGCCGTGAAGGCGGCGATTGCGGATCTTCTTGCGGATTTCCCGATCATGGACGCGCTGTCGAACTTTGATTTCTACAAGACAGGGGCTGTGGCGCATCCGATTCCGGCATCGAACCACATCGAGCCGTTCCTGGAGGCGAAAATCCCGGGACTGTGGACGTACTACTGCTGTAGTCAGGGCGTGGATGTATCGAATCGTTTCCTTGCCATGCCGTCGAGCCGTACCCGTGTGATCGGCACACAGCTTTGGAAGTATGAGATCGCGGGCTTTTTGCAGTGGGGCTACAACTTCTGGTACAGCCAGTACTCCGTGGAGGAAGTAAACCCCTATCTTGTGACCGACGGCAACTATTTCGTCCCGGCAGGCGACTGCTACGCGGTCTATCCGGGAGAGGACGGCACGCCGCGGACAAGCCTGCACATGAAGGCGTTCACGGAAGCCCTGACCGATCTGCGCGCGATGCAGCTGGCGGA
>USGH01000009.1 GCA_900554225.1 uncultured Eubacteriales bacterium
GAGTACGTCGGGATCCTCATCTACGCCGAATCCGATGTGACCCTTGAGGTGTCGCGTGTGACGGCGGGCAGCGATACGGAGGACGGGGCGACCCTGTTGTCCCACTTCCACCAGACAAACCAAACGACGACCGGCAGCAGATACAGTACCTATGTGGCATATTTCGTGGTGCTGGTGGTGATCTTCACGGCTTGTACGATTGCGCTGCTCAGCCGACGGGATCGTGAGGAGGCGGAACGGGCTGAAAACGAGGAGCCGCACCGGCATCCGACAGGTTCATACCATGTTCGATAAAGAAAGGGAGCGTCCATGAAACCGATTTTCTCAAAATACCGTGTTGCCGAGCTATGTATCTGTGCCGTCGCACTATTGGTCGGGTGCCTCTATCTCTGGACGCACATCCTGCCGCTTGGTGTCGTTTTGCCGATCCTCTTTGTCTGCTTTGCCATCGTGCCGATCTGCCGATTTTTGGAGGGAAGGGCAAACGGACTGTCCGGGATCGCGCTTTGGCTGCCGGTGCTCGTCATGGGTCTGGTCGCCGTCATTGTCCTTGTCGCGTGGATCACGTATCTGGCGGGCTGAGCCTGCAAACGCAAAAAAACGACCCTGTGCCGCATATTTCCATGTGGTATAAGGTCGTTTTTATATATCAGAGCAGCGGCTCCCGCATACCCGGCGCACACCGGAGAGATTCCAGAAACTGGAATGCAGAGGTGATCGGATACCGGATGGCGGTGTCACCGGAGCCAAGCTCCGCTTCCTTACCGGATGTGTCCGAAAGCAGGATCGAATAGCCGACGGGATGCATCAGAAGGAGGGGCTTCCACAGCTTTCCGGCATAGGATTCCGCCATCGTTCCCGGATAACGATAGTGGGGCAGCGGTTTTTCCGGCGATTCCCATAGCGTCATGGCAGTGCGTTCGCCAAATGGGGAGAGAAACGCGACACGGTGGTGCACACGATAGGCAGCCGTTGGTCCGAAGCGCAGCACATCCTGCCGCCGCCATACGCCGAAAAACTTCACGGCATATGCGTCGTCCCGGGTTTCTACGGCAAAATCAAACGTATCTCCGCCGCGCAGAGGGAGAAACCACAGGGGATGCAGAGGAGTAAACGTGTATTTCTTTTCCCGACAGACATTTTGCAGGCGCAGGACAAAGGAAATCCGTTTACAGACGAGCCGGATCAGAGGAAGTGCGGCAATGCAGAGGGCAATTGCGCCGACACCGAGCCAGAACATTCAGCCTTCCCTCGCACCGTAGGATACCTCCGTTTCCAGAAGCTCCTTGCGGCAGGTCACGTCGTCCGGATCGAGATAGGCGTCCGTGTATTCCGCTTCACCGCTCTGGTTGTCGTAGGGATCCAAGCGCATATACGTCTTTGCCGGGGACAGATCGGTCTGAAAGGCGGTCGCACAGATGTACCGGAAGGCATCGGTATGACAGAAATAGAAGTCCCAGATGGCTTCTTTGCCGCATTGATAGGCACCGCCGCCGACGGAGGGATCGCATTGCAGCCATCCAAACGGTGCGATATAGAATTGCGCCCAGTCGTGGGATCCGATGTGTCCGCCGGACTTTCCGGACAGCGCGGGCTTGACGGAATTGCCGGACTGCCAGCGTGCCGGGATACCGGATATACGGGCGAGCGTGATGAAGAGCAGTGCCTGTACGCCGCAGTCGCCGCGATGGTTGACGGCACAGTAGGTCGGAATGTTGTCGAAATAGCGGTATTGGCGCATGAAGGAGTAGCGGACGTTTTTCGTGATGTAATCGTAGATCCGGCGTGCGCGGACGAGGGGGTTCTTGTGGTGCCCGGTGATCTCCGCCTCCAGCATCCGTAAATACGGTGAGAATTGGATGTGCGGGAGCTGCTCACAGAGATATTCCGGCATATCCGGCTGCACTGCGTCCACCAGCTCCGGCGCGATTTCCCGATACCGTGCGGTATTCACGAACGACAGGGTGATCTCCGCCGTCTCGCCGTGGTAGTCGGACAGCTCCATGTAAGCGCAGCGGAGCACATGGTCGTCGATGCGCACGGGATGGGAGGACGAGAGGGTGCGGATGTCCGAAAGCTCCGGTGTGACGGCAGGATACGGCAGCCAGACCCGCAGTGTTTTTCCTTCCCGCACAAGGTTCGCCCGGATCGCTTCCCGCACGGTATACCGGATCTGTACCTTCCCGTATTTTTGCAGGTCGGCGATGTGGTTCTCGGTGATTCGATAGTCGGGCTGCGGCACGTAGGAGGGATCGGCGATCTGACGCAGATAGGTGTCGCACTGGGAGAGAATATTGGCTTCCGCGTCGTTTTCAAAATGAACGCCGCCCGCGCGATAGACCACATCGGCAAAGCCCATATCGAGAATGGCATAAAGATGCGCTGCGGTCATGTACGGATGGTGCTGCCGCAGCAGCGAGAGCATTTCGTCAAAACCGATTCTGTAATCCTTTGAAAGTCCGTCGGCGATGAATCTCTCCAGCAGCAGCCGCTTGTGCATAACGGTATCGGTGACGCGCGGCAGGAGTTTGTCGATCCGGCGGACCTCTCCGGCGAAATCCGCATTTTCGCGCAGCGCAGCGATCTCAGTGGGCAGCGGTACGGTCAGATACTGTAGGTCCGTGTAGCAAAAGGGTTCATTCGGGAGCATCGGTTTGTCCTCCGTTTCTAAGAATGGATGTTGGTCTTTTGGGAAAGCCTGGGCACGAGAGCCGCGTTTCCTTATTTGTCGGGATCCGCCTTCACGGGGAAGAACAGGTACATATCTCCACCACCCGGCGGCATGAAGTCGAACGGGCAGGCGGCAAAGGTCAGATCGTGCGTGTCGAGATACGCCATTACCTCACGGATCACGGCGGCTTTGTCCTTGCCCCCGCTCACAGGCGCGTATACGTAATCAAATGCCGGAACGACCCATTTTGTGTATCCCTTCGGCGGCTTTGCGTCTACGTCGGTTTCGATCCCGGCAAGATAGACGACCTTTTTCGATTTCCGTTCGTCCGGCGGCAGGAAAGAGAGCGAGTCATCGTTCATCAGCCCCCATGCGCCCATGATCTCGCCGTCGTCGTCCTTTTTCGCAAGGTGCATGATGGACTTGCCGTAGCGGTTCATTCTCTGCCACAGCGCGTCCACGTAGCCGGGACCTTCATCGCTTGTGCCGACCAGACCGATCACGGCAAACGGCTCGAAGGTGCATTCTTTGATTTCAAACATGGTATTTCCTCTTATAAAAAAACGGCGCAGTCGGATTCGGAAGAGAAATCCTGTGCAGCTGCGCCGTTTTCATTTCTGTGATTGGGTTATGCCTGGGCAGCGTCTACGATCTTTGCGAACTTTGCCGGAACGAGAGACGCACCGCCGATCAGACCACCGTCTACATCCACCTTGGAGAGCAGCTCCGCAGCGTTGCCGTCGTTCATGGAGCCGCCATACTGGATGGTAAGAGCCTCCGCGACCTCCTCGCCATAAAGACCGGAGACGACGCTGCGGATGATGGCGCAGACCTCCTCTGCCTGATCCGGCGTTGCGGTCAGACCGGTGCCGATCGCCCATACCGGCTCATACGCGATGATGACGTTTGCCATCTGCTCTGCGGGGATCCCGGCGAGGTCGAGCTTGGTCTGCATGGAGACGATCTCTGCCGTAATGCCGGACTGTCTTTCCGCGAGAACCTCACCGAGGCAAAGGATGACCTTCAGTCCTGCATCCAGAGCGGCGCGGACTCTCTTGTTGACGGTTTCATCGGTTTCGCCGAAGTACTGCCGCCGTTCGCTGTGACCGATGATGACGTATTCACAGCCGAGCTCAAGAAGCATAACCGCGGAGATCTCGCCCGTGAACGCACCCTTCTTTTCAAAATGCACGTTCTGTGCGCCGATGTGTACGTTTGTACCCTTGGCCGCTTCAATGGCGACGGGGAGGTCTACAAACGGAACGCACAGCACGATCTTGCAGCCGTCCTTACCAGCGCAAAGCGCGGCGGTTTCCTCCACGGCGACCTTTGCGGCGGACGGGGTCATGTTCATTTTCCAGTTGCCGGCGATCACAACACTGCGATGAGACTTTTTCATGATTCTATACCGATACCGGGAGAGACCGTGCAGCCCCTCCCGATCCTTTCGTAGCGAAAAATTCCATTCTGTCCGAACACCGACAGACAGCGGTCCTCGGACGTAGTCTGTCGAAAATTATTTGTCCTGGAGGCAAGCGATACCGGGAAGCTCCTTGCCCTCTAAGAATTCGAGGGATGCGCCGCCGCCGGTGGAGATGTGGGTCATCTTGTCCGCGTAGCCGAGCTGCTCCACAGCCGCTGCGGAGTCGCCGCCGCCGATGATGGAAACCGCGCCGGAATCAGCGACAGCCTTCGCGACCGCACGGGTACCGGATGCGAAGTTTTCCCATTCGGAAACGCCCATAGGACCGTTCCAGACCACGGTGCCGGAGCCGATGATGGTCTTGGAGTACAGCTCCTGCGTCTTTTCGCCGATGTCCAGACCCATCCAGCCGTCCGGAATGGAGTCGGAGTAGATGCGCATGAAGGTGGTGTCTTCCTTATATTCTCTGCCGATCACGTTGTCTACCGGGAGGAGGAAGTTTACGCCCTTTGCTCTTGCCTTAGCCATCAGATCGCGGGCGAGGTCGAGCTTGTCGCGTTCGCAGATGGAGGTGCCGGTGGTATTGCCGAGAGCGGCGAAGAAGGTGTATGCCATGCCGCCGCCGATGATGAGGGTGTCCACCTTTTCAATGAGGTTGTTGATCACGCCGATCTTGTCGGAAACCTTTGCGCCGCCGAGGATTGCCACGAACGGGCGAGCCGGATCCTCCAGAGCCTTACCCATTACGGACAGCTCCTTCTGGATCAGATAACCGCAGACAGCCGGGAGATAATCTGCCACACCGGCGGTAGAGGAATGGGCTCTGTGCGCGGTGCCGAATGCATCGTTCACAAAGATGTCCGCCATGGAAGCAAGCTCCTTGGAGAACGCGGGATCGTTCTTTTCTTCTTCCGCATGGAAACGGACGTTTTCGAGCAGCATAACGTCGCCGTCCTTGAGCGCGGCAGCTTTGGCCTTTGCGTCCGGACCGATCACGTCAGCGGCGAGCGGTACTTCCACGCCGAGCTTTTCAGACAGTCTCTTTGCAACGGGTGCAAGAGAATACTTCATGTTGAATTCTCCCTTCGGACGACCGAGGTGGGAGCAGAGGATCACGCGTGCGCCATGGCTCATCAGATACTGGATGGTCGGGAGCGCACCGTTGATACGGTTTTCGTCGGTGATAACGCCGTCCTTGAGCGGAACGTTGAAGTCGCAGCGGACCAGTACCCGCTTGCCGGCTACGTCGATGTCTTCTACACTTTTCTTATTGTAGGTCATAGGAACTCTCCTCATATATAGATTTTTTGCCGCTATTACTATACCACAATCTCTTCCTTTTATCAAGACTTTTGGTGTAAAAATCGGTCGTTTTCAGAGAAAAATTTGCCATTCTCCGCGGCGGCGTCCCGTGGCGGATACCGTATTACCGGATGGAAGATGTGCCGCGGGAGAACCGTATGCTCTGGGACAAAAAGAGGAAGAAGAAAAAAGACGACATACGCCGAGGAAGCATATGTCGTCTGTTCTTTCATCCAGTTGGGTGCGCAGGGATTTCAAAGAGGCATTGCACAAGCCGCCTCAGAGCGGTGTTTTGTGGGCAGAGCGACCGGACTTCCTGTGTGTATTTCTCCGATACCGGGAGATTACATGAGCTTGCGGATCAGACCCTTGAGATCCTCAACGGAGGCTTCCTTCGGGTTGCCCGGTGCGCACGCGTCTGCTGCTGCGGACTTTGCGAGGAAGTCGAGATCCTCTTCCTTGATCGCCGGGAGCTTGGTCGGGATGCCTACATCGATGGAGAGCTGACGAACCGCGTCCACAGCTGCCTTGCGGTATTCCGCCTCTGTCATACCGGTGGTGTCTACGCCCATAGCCTCTGCGATGTTCTTGAACTTATCGCCGGTCACATCCGCGTTGTACTCCATGACGATCGGGAGCATCATAGCGCAGGCAACGCCGTGCGGGGTATCGTATACGGCACCCAGCGTATGTGCGATGGAGTGTGCGATGCCAAGTCCTACGTTGGAGAATGCCATGCCGGTAACGAACTGACCAAGTGCCATGCCTTCGCGGCCTTCTGCTTCATTGGCGACAGCGGCGCGCAGATTCTTCGAGATGAGACGGATTGCCTCCAGATTCAGACAGTCGGCAAGCTCCCATGCGGCACGGGTGGTGTAGCCCTCAATGGCGTGGGTCAGCGCGTCCATACCGGTGGAGGCAGTCAGACCCTTCGGCATGGTGGACATCATATCCGGGTCAACAATGGCGATATCCGGAATGTCGTTCGTGTCCACGCATACGAATTTGCGCTTCCGTTCCACATCGGTGATGACGTAGTTGATGGTCGCTTCCGCTGCGGTGCCTGCCGTGGTCGGAACAGCGATGGTGAATACGGTGCGGTTCTTCGTCGGTGCAACGCCCTCCAGGCTGCGCACGTCGGCAAATTCCGGGTTGTTGATGATGATGCCGATTGCCTTGCCGGTATCCATAGAGGAACCGCCGCCGATGGTGATCATGTAGTCCGCGCCGCTTGCCTTGTATGCCGCCACACCGGACTGCACGTTTTCAATGGTCGGGTTCGGCTTGATATCCGAGTATACTTCATATGCCATGCCCGCTTCGTCGAGAAGATCCGTCACCTTCTTGGTCACGCCGAACTTCACGAGATCCGGGTCAGAGGCGATAAACGCTTTCTTGTAGCCCTTTGCCTTGACGAGACCGGGAATTTCTTTGATCGCGCCCTTGCCGTGGTAGGAGATTGCATTCAGAACAAAACGATTGACCATAGTATAATATCCTCCATAAACATAAAAAATGAATCGTATTCGATGGTTTCTTCGGCTTCTTTGAGCGTATCCGAACGCACAATATGCCGGATACTTTCTGAACCGACTCCATTATAGCAGGTTTTTCTCCCTGTGTCATTATAAAGATAGTACAAAAATCACGACACAGACCAGAGAAATACAGAAAAATCCGCGCAAATCCGATTTGAAAGTTGATTTATACAAAAATGCACCGATCTTTCTCCACAAAAGCGGCACAAACACGTAAAATGGGCGCAATAAAAAAGATACAAAAGCACGAATGCGCCGGTGAAAAGCGTGGATATATGGATACCTTTTTCCGGTGAGAACGGCAGATTTTCTTGACAAATATCGCGCTTTTTGCTATACTAAGAAATGGACTGGATGCATCGTTTTTTGTGCCGAAAAGATCGAATAAATATATGGATTTTCGCAAAAATCAATCTGCAATCCGAGTTTCCCGAAGTTTGCGGCTTTCCGACAAACGAATGATGATTATGGAGGAAACCACCCCATGAAAGACGCTATGACGCTTGCTTACATCAATCTATATGCCATTCTCGGCGCACTGCCTGCCCTGACGGAGCTGTCCGACGAAGCGCGTGCCATCCTCGGCGACACGGTACGCAGCATGACCATCGCGGTCAAAAACGGACCGGTCGCCACCATGACATTCCATTCCGGCAGATGTGTGATGCGCGCGGAGGACGGCAACGGCGATATCCGACTCTCGTTTTCAACCCCGGAGAAGTTCAACGGCATGATTGACGGTACGGTCACACCGGTGCCGACGAAAGGACTGATCCATGTGGCGTTCCTGCTCGGCAAGTTCACAAAGCTGACCGATCTGCTCACGAAATACCTGCGTCCGGAGCCGTCGGATATGGAGAATCCCGCGTTTGCACGGATCAGCACCACGCTTCTGTTCGGCGTGATCGGACGGGCGGTTTGTCAGATCGGCAACCACGATACGGTCGGCATGGCAAGCGCATCGTATATCCCGGACGGCGTGATCCGGCTTTCGATCGCGGACGGCCCCTGCGCAGCCATTACGGCAAAGAACCACCACCTTTCCTATAGCCGACGCGCACCGGAAAAATGCTTCTCGTATATGACCTTTTCCGATATGAAAACGGCGCGTGCCCTGTTTGACGGCAGAGTCAACAGCGTTGCGGCGATCGGCACAGGCGGCGTGCGGGTCGGCGGGATGATCTCGCAGATCGACAACGTGAACCGGATCATGGATCGCGTGGCACTGTATATCGGGTGATCGCCATGGATGAAGAAAAGATTGCTGAGCTGCTCGCACTATTTGACGACTGCTTCCCGTATCTCGAATCCGGCAGAGGCTCCATCCCCAGTCTTGCGAAAAACAACATCGTACATAGATGCATTGCCGACGGAGAGCTTGCTGGAGCGGCGATTGTCGGCGGCGGAAATATCTACCTTCTGGCGGTAGCCCCGAAATACAGACACCGCGGGATCGGTACGGATTTGCTTGCGGAGGCGGAAAAAACGTGCCGGAACGCAGGCTGCGACAGGGTGACGGTCGGCGTAGGCAAGAATGGCTACATCACCCCCGGGATCCCGACCTCCGTCATGCCGTATGCGGAAGAGCTGTGTCCCCCCGATCTATACGAGGGCTTGACCGACGAGGGGGCGGCGTTCTTCCGGCACCATGGGTATACGCACAGCAGAGAATCGAATGCGTTTGATATGCGTGCGGTTCTGCCGTATCCGGAAAACGACCCTTATCCGCTTGGCTATTCGCGCGCCGGGGTGACGTATCGGCTGGCAGGTCCGGCGGATCGGGAATCCCTGCTGCGCTGTACCGACGACGCGGCACCGTATTTTACAGAATATTATACGAATGAAGAAATGTATCGGCACGGATCCATCGTCTGCGCGGTATCGGAGACGGATGGCGAGGTGCTTGGCTGTCTGATCGCGGACGGAGCGCGTGGCGGACTGGGCTCCATCGGATGTGTGGCGGTGGCGAATCGTGCGCGCGGTCGCGGTGTGGCATCGGATATGGTGCGATGCGCGACCCGGTACATCACGGATCAGGGATCGGTGCGCGGCTTTCTCAGCTACACGTACACGGGACTCGATAAGCTCTACGGCAAGGCGGGCTTCCGGATCTCCGTCTACTACATGATGGCGGCAAAGGTGTTGCGGTAATACGTTATATATAAATTGGAAGGATACGAAAATGAGAGAGATTTATACATACCCGAATAGCCAGGAACAGTTCCGGCGTGCGGAATAGGTGATCCCGTCCGGCGTGTACGGGCATCTCGGTCCGGCGGAGGGATGCTTTATCCCGGTGGAGGCGTTCCCGCTGTTCTGTGACCATGCCAGGGGAAGCTATTTCTGGGACATCGACGGCCATCGGTTCATCGACTATATGTGCGCCTACGGCCCGAATGTACTCGGCTACAACGATCCCGATGTGGATGAGGCGGCGCGGAAGCAGCGGGAGAAGGGCGACTGCACCACGTCTCCCTCCACGGTGATGATCGATTTCGCGGAGCTGCTCGTCGATACGGTGGCAAGCGCGGATTGGGCGTTCTTTGCGAAAAACGGCAACGACGTGACGACTATGGCGGTCATGGCAGCGCGCGCATACACGCATCGGAAGAAGATCGTGTTTTTCAAGGGCTACTATCACGGGATCGCGCCGTGGACGCAGAAGATCGACTATGCCGGGGTCATCGAGGAGGATGTGGCAAACAACATCTACCTGCCGTGGAACGATATTGCGGCGGTAGAGCGTGTGTTTGCGGAGCATAAGGGCGAGATCGCCGCCGTGATCGGACAGCCGTATATGCACGGGAATTTTGCGGACAATACGCTGCCTGCCGACGGCTTCTGGCAGAGAGTGCGCAAGCTCTGCACCGACAACGGCACGGTGCTTGTCATCGACGACGTGCGCGCGGGCTTCCGCCTCGACATCGCGGGCAGCGACCACTATTTCGGCTTCGAGGCGGATCTCATCTGCTTCTGCAAGGCGATCGCGAATGGCTACAACGTCTCCGCACTGTGCGGCAAGGATTTCCTCAAGAATACGATCTCGTCCATGTCGTATACGGGCAGCTACTGGCTGTCGGCGGTACCGTTCGCGGCGGGGATCGCGTGCATTGAGAAGATGAAGCGGCTCGACTGTCCGCGCATTCTCATCGAAAAGGGCGCGAAGCTGAAACGGGAGCTTGTCAAGGCGGCGGCGGACTATGGCTATGACCTGCACGTGTCCGGCGTGCCGTCGCTGTTCTATCTGCGGATCGCGGACGACCCGAGTCTGATGCTCCATCAGGCGTGGATCGCGGAATGTGTGCGGCGCGGCGTGTTCTTCACGAACCACCACAACCACTTCATTAACGCCAGCCTGACCGACGCGGACATCGCGGAGACCGTAGATGTAGCAAGAGAAGCCTTCGCGGTGATCGCCGGGCGGGAAAACGGATAAAAAATAGGAAAAACAGAAAAAATCACGGAGGCTCAAGAGGAGTCGTCCGTGATTTTTTGATTTTGCGGGGGATTTGAACGGGAAATGGGGGAAAGTTTACAGAATGTTCTTGCAGCTTTTTGAAAAGCTCTTGATAAAGTTTGTGTGATATGCTATCATAAATGCGAAATAACCACCGATCCCTGTGCAGACAGACAAATATACAAAAACGGAAACCGAATGAGAAATCGATGCCAAAAAGGAGGAACTCCGATGAAAAGATTTGCCGTGCTCCTGCTCACCGCGCTGCTTCTGCTGCCATCCTGCCAAAAACTGCCGCGCAGGGAAGAGGATACCGCCGTGACGGACGTGTCTGCCATGACGTTTGTCGCGGAGGACGAGAGTGCGAACCTTGTCACCATCTACAGTGGGACGCGGTATCAGGTCGTGCCGCTTGTGCCATCGGGTAACGGCGGATATTATAGTCAAATGTTGGCACTACATACGCTGGAAAACGAAGAAGATGTTTTTTTTGTGAATGAGGGACCATATTACTACTTCCTTGACAACAAATTATATCTATCGTCTTTTACAGGGAGCAGCAAGCCTGCGGAACGGGATAAGCACATCGAGATATTTGATGCCGAGGGAAACCGAATCGATACCATCACAGTTCCGGAATTGGCGGGCACAGAGTTCAAGAACGACGCGTTACTGGATGCCGATGGAAATTATGTAATCATTCTCAGCGAATCGGATGCCACGGAAGATGGAGAAAAAGCCGAAAGAAGTAAAAAAAACCGTATCATCCGAAAATACGATGCAACGGGAAAGAATATTCTCCGGGAAGCATTGCTTACAGATACAGAATCTCTGTATATTTATCTTTGTAATTCGATGTCTCCCTACTATCTCATTGCCGCGGACAGGATAGATTTTGATGAATACAAACTGCACATGTTCGACAAAGAGATGAATGAGCTGACCCCGCCCATAACGGTACACAGCAATGTCGATACCATCTCCGTCAACGATGCCGGTGAGGTTTTCGCACAGGGCTGGCAGCATATCTATAAGCTCGATTTTGAAAGCAACACCGCAAAAGCGATCACGCCTGCCGGGAAGAACGCTTTTCTCACAGCGGACGGCGGCGTGTTCCAGGTCACACGGGACGGCGTGTTCTCCTGTGACGAGAGCGAGGAGAAGTACCTCGACTGGACCGCCTCTGACCTGGTCCAGGACGACATCGATATCATAGGGGGCGTGGACGGGAACCATCTTCTCGTGAGAAACCGCTGCAATCTGAATCTCACGGAGGAGTTCGCGATCCTGCGCCGGGTCGGGGATGAGGGACTGCAAAGACGGCTCGTCACCATCGGTACCTACGGTTCGTATATCAATACCTATCTCTCCCGCGCCATCGCCGTGTTCAACCAGACGAACGAGCAATATTACGTCCACCTGACGGAGACGGAGAATACGGACGCGGCGGGCATCGCGTTCACGGATTCGGCGGATTTTGACACGATCTCCGCCCTTGCCGCCCGTGGGGAGCTGCCGGATTTGCAGATTTTCGCGCAGGATTTCCTGTCCATGGACGGGGACGATCTGTACACACGGCTCGTGGATCACGGCTACCTCGCGGACATCGCGGCCATCGACGGCGGACAGGCGATCCTCGATTCCCTCACGGGCAGCGCGCGCCGGGTCGGTCTGTACGGCGGGAGCACCTACCGCGTTCCGGTGTACATGCGCTACCAGACAATCCTTTCGCGGACAGCGGAGCCGCTCACCGTGGAAACGCTTACCGGAGATGCCGCCTCTCTGCAAGCCGGACAGACCCTGTTCCCGCAGCTGCACCCGGAATTCTTTATTTTGGAGTCCATGATTCCGCAGCTTTTCACCGACCGCGCGAACGGCACGAACACCATGGACAGCGCGCAGTTCCTTGCGTACCTCGAAATGCTGCAAAAGGTCTACACATCGTCCGGCGGCCATGGTTATGTGGAGTCCGGCTATACCGGTGCGAAACCATCCTACAGCGTGCAGTACCAGAAGCTCATGGAGGAGTTTTCCGACGGGACGGTGCGCTATATTCCCTGCACGCTTGCCGCCGTCGACGGACTGGGCGCATATAAATTGGCATTTCCGGACGGACAGTACTGCGGCTATCCCGGCGCTCCGGCGGTTGTGTCCGGCTTGTGCAGCTTCGGCATATACAAGGACGCGAAAAATCCCGAGGGCGCGCTTGCCTTCCTGCGGTATCTGCTCTCCGACACGGTGCAGAACGCGGCTATTGTCTCGGAGTACAATTTCCCGGTGACGCGCGCCGCCATCGAGAACGAGCTTGCCTATGATCACTACGTCTACTACGCCACCGTGCAGAATCTCGACAACCGGACGGACGACGCACAGTTCCGGGCGTACCGTGAGGAAAAATGGACGGGAGAGGATCCGAAAAACGGCGTGCGCAGCGTAAATCGCCAAATCGTCCCCTACACCGACGCGGATCGCGCGATCCTGCAAAATATCACGGAAAACGCCGCCGTCACGACCCCGGACCCGACGCTGACCGGAATCATCCGTGAGGAGGTGGACGCCTACATCGGCGGTGCAAGAGACGCCGCGGAGACCGCTCGGGTGCTGAAAAGCCGCGTGGAGGTGTATCTGGGGGAGAAGAAGTAAACAAAACAACCGCACCCGCTTTTGTCGGAGTTCTCCGGCGTGAGTGGGTGCGGTTATTTATGCGGTTGTATGGGTGGATAGACGCCGCCTTATTCGAGCTCCACCTTCACCGGCTTGCCGGTCGCCATGGATTCGTTGCAGGCGAGGGTGAAGCTGACGGACTTGAACGCGTCCGCGTAGGGAGAGCGGATCTTGGAGCCGTCGCCGGAGATGACAGAGAATGCCCGCGTCGCCGTCCTGACGGTATACAATCGCGTCGCCGGATGCGGAAAGCGCGCCGTCGCCCTTGATGACAAAGCCGTCCTTGCCTTCTTCCGGCTCTGCCGGCTTTTCACCGTACATCTTGAACGTGTCGAGGATCTTCAGCTCCGCTCTCTTGTCGCGCGTGCTGAACGTGATCTTGGAGTCGAAGCTGTTGCCGGAGGTCGCGTAGCAGCCCGTGGAGATCGTCGCCAGAATGCCGTTCTTGAACTTTACAACGGTCGTGGACAGGTCGTCGGTGTCGTAGCCCGGCCATTCCTCATCGGAAATGTAGCCGCGGTTGGCAAAGGAGAACACTTCCTCCGGATCGCCGATCATGTAGCGAATGATGTCGAACTGGTGGATCGTCTGCTCTGCTGCCTGACCGCCGGAGAGATCCTTGTGACGCCACCACGGCTGATCCGGCACGCCGCCGATACGGGAGCATTCGATCATGATGATCTGGTTGTTCGCTACGAACTGCTTGTTCGGCTCGACGAGGTTCGAGTAACGGCACTGGAAGCCGCTTGCCGTGATCAGCCCCTTTGCTTCCGCAGCGTCCCGAATCTTCCGCGCCAGATCCAGCTCCAGTGCGAGCGGCTTTTCCACAAAGAAGTGGATGCCGCGCTCGATGAGGTCAAATTCGATCTGTCCGTGGCAGTACGGCGGAATGCATACGAATACCATGTCCGGCTTCACCTCGTCCAGCATCACGCGATAATCCGTGTACGCCTTGCCTGTGCCTGCCTTTGCCTGGAACGCTTCCGCGCGCTCCGGGATCAGATCGCAGAAGCCCGCCAGCTCTACAATGTCTGTAAACTGTAAAAAGTGTCCCAGGTGATAGCCGCCAATTCCACCGCAGCCGATGATCGCAAGTTTTTTCATGCTTTTTCTCCTTAATGATGTGTTGTATGGTTAGACCGCCCGACAGGCAGCCCGACTTTCGTAGGAAATTTCTGCTTGTATGGGGTGCGCAGCGCAGTAAGCTTTTGCGTATCCTTAGAATTCGACCGCGCCCTCGTAAACCGTCTCGTCCAGATCAAAGAGGTTGAAGATCGAGCGGGGACCGGGTTCGCGCTTGAGCCACATACCGTTTGTGAAATCCGGGATCGCTACGGGGGCACTGCCGGTCGCGATGGATTCCTCGGACAGGATCGAGATCGACATCAGGGTCGCGGAGTCGTATACGTCGATCGGCGTCTGGGTGCCTTTGCGGACCGCTTCCAGGAACGCGCGCATCACGAGCCAGTCCATGCCGCCGTGTCCGCCTGTGAATTCCGCCGCGTGCGTCTTTTTCCAGAGCGGATGCTCGAATTCATCCCAGTAGTTCTCCATCGGATCCCACTTTTCGCCTTCCGTGCGCCCTTCGATGCACAGTGCGTGGAGATCCTCCATCCAAATGCCGCACGTACCCTGCACTCTGCCGCCGCGCGAATACGGCCGCGGATTGCTCGTGTCGTGCGTTAAGACGATCGTCTCTCCGTTTGCACAGCGGATCGTCGTCGTCACAATGTCTCCGAGACGGAATGGGACGCCCTGCAGCGGGTGATCCTCCGGAAAGTGATCTTTCACATATTTCGCAAGACCGCGTGATTTGGTTGCCATGGAGTTCAGCGCCAGAAGGCGGTTGCCGTGGTTGATGTCGAGATAGGTCATGATCGGCCCCAGCTCATGTGTCGGATAGACCTCCGCGTTCCGGTGCAGATGGTGCCACGTCCGCTCGTGATCCGTTGCCATACCGCCCGCAACGGTGCGCAGATCGTGCTGATACCCGCCCTGACAGTGGAGCACCTCGCCGAACAATCCCTTTTTGATCATGTTCAGTATTGTCATTTCCTCGCGGTTGTAGCAGCAGTTCTCCATCAGCATGCACGGCACGCCGGTCTCCTCGTATGTGTGTACCAGATCCCAGCATTGCTGAATCGACTGCGCCGGACCTACCTCAAACGCCGCGTATTTCCCGTGCCGCATCGCGTCGATGGCGATCTTCACGTGGTCGTTCCAGTAGGTGGTGATCAGCACCGCGTCCAGATCGTCCCGGATCACAATGTCGTGCGACCGTACCGAGCCGTATACCTCGCGTCCGTACTTTTCCCGGCACATCTCGCGCCCTTTTTCCATGCGATCCTCGTGGATGTCGCATACCGCGTTCACCTGTACGTCGTCCATCTTGAGAAGCTCGCCGAGCCACCACGATCCGCGACCGCCGAGACCGATCACACCCATGCGTATGGTTTTCATATATTCGTTCCTCCCACGGTATCCCGTGTTTTGTTCTATAATCAATACGCGCAGTGCATTCGTATGCGCAGCGCATCAATATGCGCAGATCGTCGCAATCTCGCCGCAGACCTTCTTGTAGTAGTCTTCCCACGCCATGTTCGCGTCTGCTTTGAATACCTCGCCGACCAGGTAGCCGTCGTATCCCGCCTTGCGCAGTGCCGGAATGATGACCTGCCAGTCCGCACTGCCATGCGTGATGTCCTGCCAGGTGCCGCCGGAGTTCAGACCGCCCGCGCGCTTGTAATCCTTCACGTGAACCTTGCCGATCCGGGTGCCGAGGATCTCGATCCAGTATTCCGGCACGGAGAACGCGAGCATATTGCCGGCATCCAGGTACGCGCCGATCTTCGGGGAGCCAACCTCGTCGATGACGGACACCATGTCGTAGGGAGAGAGGAAGAAACCGTTCCAGACGTTCTCCAGCCCGACAAAAATGCCTTCCTTCTCGATGTCCGCACGCATTGCTTTCAGAAACGCTACGGAATCCCGCCGTACATCCGCAATGGTCACGCCGCCGCCCATACCGCCGGGAACGGTCAGAATGCCGTCCGCACCCAGCTCCTTCGCCGCCTCGATCTGTTTCCACAGCAGGGTTTCCGCATCCTTATGGTTGGCAGCGATACCCATTCTGCCGCCCCAGAGGGAGGTGGAAATGCTGGCGACGGGCAGGCGGTACTTTTCGGACAGCGCACGGATTGCGGCATAATCCGCCTTGGTCGTGTCGAGAGAGAGCCCATGCGCGGCACCGGGTGCGTCCACATTCAGCTCAATCGCGTCAAATCCGGCGTCTGCGACCGCCTTGAAGGATGCCTCCATGTCGAGCGCGCCGTCAAGGGTCCACGCGTTCAGTGCTTTTTTCATTGCTGTTTCCTCCTTAATTCGGAAAAAGAAAATTCGTTCATAAAATGCGCTTTTCCTGGAGCGGCAGATATGCTATAATACCGATATCCATCGACGTAGGTGCTGCGTGATCCATGCATTGCGCAGCTCGGACGTCGAGCAGCTCGGATATCGGGCAGGTCGTGCTTTTTCGCGCATACTATCATAAGTGTAACGGAAAACGCGCCGACACACAATGCAGGAATCGACCGATTTTATGGACTTTTCGCCAATCGATATGCAGAATAAAGAAAAGGAGAGTGCGATTTTGGAAAATCAGGAATATTATCGCTCCATCCATTTGCAGGACGGCCATCCACAGATCGATGAAGCACCGCTGATCGTGAACTGTGCCGGTTGTTGCAATTTAACAAATCCTTTTGTGACAAACGTCCCTGCCGGACGGGACGACTACTATTTGCAGGTTATGACCGCAGGCAGACTGACCGCGTGGATCGACGGTGCGCCACAGGACTTTTCGCAGGGTATGTTCTGTATCTATAAGCCGCACACGCCATATCACTATGCCCTTGCGGACGGGGAGAAAATGACGTACAACTGGGTCCATTTTACCGGACTGCATGCAGGCAGACTCCTCTCCACGCTGGGACTTGAGACGGGCAAGCTGTACCGCTTCCATGCCGATACGGAGACGACGGACGGCTGGTTCAACGCGATTTTTCGGGAATTTATCGAACGCGGGATCGGCTTTGACGACGCATGCGGCGCACGTCTGACGTTGCTGCTCACCGGATTGGCGCGGTGCATGGAACGGGAGGACGCACTCCTCACCCGCGCATTGACCTCTCTGCAGTATCTGCACTGTCACTTCACGGAGGATATTCCCATCGCCGCGCTTGCCGCCATGGAGCATCTGAGCGAGAGCCGGTACCGGAGTGTGTTCCGCGACTGCACGGGACTGTCGCCGAACGAGTACCGGATCGCCTTGCGGATGCAGCGTGCGTGCGATCTGCTCCTCCAGACAGGCGATACACTGACGGAGATCGCTCAGGCGTGCGGATACGGCGATACGCTGTATTTCCTGCGGATCTTCAAGCAAAAGATCGGGATGACGCCCGGCGAATACAGACAGAGGGGGAATGTGTGACCATGAAGCTTCTCCATATTTCCGATCTCCATCTCGGCAGACGGCTCGGCGCGTATACGCTTTCAGAGGAACAGCGCGCCATGCTCGATTGGGTGTACGATACACTGTGCGATACAGGCGCGGAGGTACTGCTCATTGCCGGGGATGTGTACGATCGTGCCGTGCCCGGACCGGATGCCGTTGTCGCGCTCGATCGTTTTTTATCCCGTGTCCATGACCGTGGGATCCCGATCTGTGTGACAAGCGGCAACCACGACAGTGTGGAGCGCCTTTCGTTTGCGTCCGCGCTTCTTTCGGGGGCGGATGTGTATGTGTCGCCGCCGCTTGCAGAAGGCATCTCCCACGTGACCTTCACCGATGCCTATGGCGGGATCACCGTGTGGCTGCTGCCGTTTTGTCGTCCCGCAGAGGTACGGGATGCCGGAATCGCGGAAGTCTATACCTATTCGGAAGCAATGGCTGCCGTAGTCGGATCCCTGCCCATCGAGCAGAGCGGCCGCAACATCGCGCTGGCACATCAGTTTCTGACCGGAAGTGTGTGTGCAGGCTCCGAATCGGTGCAGATCGGGGGACTGGACAACGTGGACGCGGCGATCTTCGCGCCATTTGACTATACGGCACTCGGACACCTGCACCGCCATCAATCTCTTGTGGAAGGCAGGATCGTCTATGCCGGCAGTCCGCTGTGCTACGATTTCGGAGAGGCGGAGGACGAAAAGGGCGCGGTGCTTGTTGAGATCGGGGAAAAGGGTACGCTGACTACGACCTTCCTGCCATACCGTGATCCCCTCCGCAGATTCGTCACCCTGCGCGGTACCTATGACGAGCTTACGGCAAGATCGTATTGGGAATCTCTCCGGCGCGACGACTATTTCCGTATCCTTTTGACCGATGCGGAGGACGTACCGGATGCCGCCGCCAAGCTGTCCGTTTTGTATCCGCGTCTCCTATTTCTCACCTATGAGAATCGGTCTGCGATACCGGGGAAAGGCGGGGGTGAAACGGATCCCGATGCGCCATGTGATCGCGGCAGTGCGCCGGAGGAGGTATTCGCGTCGTTTTTTGCCATGCAGAACGACAGGGAATTGACGACGGAGGAGCGGGCATACATCACGGCGCTGCTTGCGCGAGGGGAGGCGGAAACGGATGAAGCCCGGTAAACTGATCATGACGGCGTTCGGTCCGTATACAGGCACGGTGACGGTCGATTTTTCCGTGTTCGGCGACAGCGGACTCTATCTCATCACAGGCGATACGGGAGCCGGAAAGACGATGCTGTTTGACGCGATTGCCTATGCGTTATACGGTACGGCAAGCGGATCCGGCAGAGACGACACGATGCTCCGGAGCAAGCAGGCGGATGAAAAAACGGCGACAGAGGTGGAGCTGACCTTTACGTGCCGCGGCGATCGCTATCGAGTCCGTCGGGTACTCGGCAGAGAGAAACGGAAGCGGACCGGGGAGCGGCAGTTCACGCGTTCCGGAGAATGTGAATTGTGGCTGCCCGGCGGCGGTGTACTGACCAAAACGGCGGATGTCGATGCGGCGATCCGGCAGGCGGTCGGCCTGGATGCAGCGCAGTTCCGGCAGTGTGCCATGATCGCGCAGGGGGAATTTCTGCGTTTCCTGTATGCCAAAACGGAGGAGCGGCTCACCCTGTTCCGCAATCTGTTCGCCACGGATGTGTATCGGGTGCTGACCGCGGGGCTGCTCGACGATACGGCTAAGGCGCGGCGGGAGCTGGACAATGCGGAGATGGTGCTGCGTCAATGTGCCGGCGGGATCTTCGTACCCGAGGCGTATCCGGAGCGGGACACGCTTGCGGGGTATCAGTCGGATCCCGTGCCGTATGAGGATGCGCTGACGGAAGCGATCGCCGCGTGTCTGTCCTGGTGCCATGGGGAATGGACGACATTGTCTGCGGCACAAAAGGAGCGTGCGGCGGAGCGGGACGGACTGCTCTCCGCGATCACCAAAGCGGAGGTGGACGCAAAGACGGCGGCGGAATACGAAAAAACCATGGAAAAGTGCCGTCTGGTGGAGGAAAAAGCCGTGTATGCCGAAAAAGCTCTGTCCGATCTGCGGGCGGGACAGGCAAAGATCGACAGGCTGCGCACGGAATCGAGCCATCTGACCGCGATATGCCCGCTTCTGGAGGCGATTGGACGGGGAAAGGCGGACATTGCATCCGCAGAGGAAGAGGTGCGGATTGCCGAAAGCGAAAGCACCTTCCTTGCGGACACGCTCACACGGTTCCGGAATCGATGTGCGGCACTGGAGGAGGAACTGGCACAGGCACAGGCGGCACAGCTGCGGGTGACGGCACAGCAGGGGAGCCTCGCGGAAAGAAGCGGCAGGATCCGGGAATTGTCCGCGCTTTCGGATATGGGGATGCGTTGGCGGGAGCAGCTTGTCCTGTGGCAGACGGCACGGGAATCGTTTCGGACGGCGCGGGAAACGTATGACAGAGCGGACGCACAGTATCGGGAGACGGAGCGGCGGTATCTCGATGGACAGGCGGGCATTCTCGCGGAAGCACTGATCGACGGCGAACCGTGTCCGGTGTGCGGTGCAACGGAGCATCCCTCCCCGGCACACCACGCGGCAGAGCTTCCCACGGTGGATCTGCTCGAAATGGCGCGGGAAAAACGGGAGCGGACGCAGAAGGCGTGTACGGAAAAATCGGACGCTGCGGGCAGGATTCGCGGCAATGCGGAAAATGCGTCGGCATCGTTTGCCATGGCATATCGGGCGTTCTACGGCACAGACGACACATTTTTGTGGGATCGATTCCCGGAGAGGGAATGTGCGGCCATACAGGACGATCTTCGGAGGCTGACGGCGGAACATACGGCATTGCAGCGTGCGATGGAGACGGATATGGCACAGGCAGCGCGCAGGACAGACTGCGAGAGACGGATCACGGTCGGACAGGCGGCACTCGAGGAGAAAACGGCGGAGGCTGCGGCGGCAAAGGAACGGGTTCAGTCCGCAAGATCCAGGCATGAAACGCTTGTCCGAAAAACGGCGGAGCTTTTGGAAACGGCACCGGATACCACACTGGAAGCGGTACGGCGGCGGCTGGATGAGATTGCACGGGAGACGGAACGGTACGAGCGATCCCTCACGGAAGGCACGGAAAAATGCGATACGCTGGAACGGGAGAAAACGGCGATCCGTGCCGCTGCCGATACCCTGCGGGAACGACTCCGGGACAGCACGGCGGACGATCTGCCTGTCCTGCGGGAAAGGGAAAAACAGGTGGAAGGCACCCTCGAAACGCTGCGGCAGCGCAGAACCGTTCTGGATACCGCAATCGCCGTAAACGAGCCGCTGTCCACCCGCTTACGGGAGGCGTATGTCGTATACCGCAAATGCGCCGGTCGCTTTGCCATGCAGAAACGACTGTCCGACACCGCGTCCGGAAATCTGAGCGGCAGGGAGAAGCTGTCTTTGGAGACGTATGCACAGCTGTGGCTCTTTGACGAGGTGGTCCGCCGTGCCAATGTGCGTCTGTTCGCGATGACGGGCGGCCGTTATGAGCTGCGGCGGCAGATGGAAGCGGAGAACAAGAAGTCGAAAACGGGGCTTGGACTGGACGTTGTGGATCACTACAACGGTACGGTCCGCAATGTACGCACCCTGTCCGGCGGGGAAGCGTTCAAAGCGTCCCTCTCTCTGGCACTGGGGTTGGCGGATCAGACGGAAGCGTCCTCCGGCGGTGTGCGCATTGAGGCGATGTTCATCGATGAGGGCTTCGGCTCTCTGGACGCGGCCTCCTTAGACAGCGCGATCGATACGTTGAACCGGCTCTCGGAGGGGACCAGACTGTGCGGGATCATCTCCCACGTGGATTCCCTGAAGGAGCGGATCGAGCGGCAGATCCGGGTGAAGCGGAACAAAACGGAGAGCAGCGTGGAATGTGTCTGGTGAGCGATGGAAGCGGGGAGGGAGATTTTCGCCTTCTGCCTTGACATACGCGCCGGAAAATGCTACAATAGCCCTGGAACCCCAATTGTGCGTAAAATTTGTTACATATAAAGGAGAAAAACGACTATGAGAAAACGCAGTGAAATCGACGCGTCCATGAAATGGGATCTCACCCCGATCTATCCGGACAGCACCGCAATGGAAGCAGACCTTGCGGACTGTGCGGCAATGGCGGAAAAGATTGCCGCGTGTGCCGGTACGCTGTCCACCAAGGAGGGACTGGCGGCTGCCCTTGGGCTGACCTTCGGGGCGATGGAGAAGCTTGAGCGGGCAAGCTGCTATGCGTACCTCAATTACTCCCTCGACGGCGGCAATACCGCGGCACAGGAGATGATGGCAAAGACGCAGAATGCCGGCGTTACCCTGATGACCGCGATGTCCTTCCTCGAACCCGAAATGCTGACCATCCCGGAGGAGGAAATGAAAGCGTGGCTCGATACCCCGGAGCTTACCACCTATCGTCATTATGTGCTCGACGTGATCCGTGCAAAGGCGCACACCCTGGACGCAAAAGGGGAAGCGATTCTTTCGCAGGTCGCAAAGATCACGGGCACCGCGTCGGACACCTACGATATGTTCACCGACGTGGAGATGGAGATCCCGAAGATCGAGAACGAAAACGGCGAAATGGTCGAGCTGACCTCCGGCAATTTCGGTATGTACCGCGAATCCTCCTGCCGCAAGGTGCGCGAAAACGCATTCAACACCATGTTCGGCACGTATAAAAAATACAACAACACGTTCGCGACTCTCTACGCCGGCAACGTGAAAAAGGACAATATGCTTGCCGCGATCCGTGGGTATGATTCCGCCTGCGAAGCCGCTCTGTTTGCCGGAAACGTGCCGGTATCCGTATACGACAGTCTGGTGGGGGGCGTTCATGAGGCTTTGCCGACGATGCAGAAATATCTGGAGCTGCGCAAAAAGGTCCTGCATCTGCCGGAATTGGACGTATTCGACCTCTACTGCCCGATGACGGCGGATGTAGAATATCCGATGCCGTTTGAAAGCGGTAAGGAATTGGTGAAGAAGGCTCTCGCACCGCTTGGGGAGGAGTACGCCGCCCTTCTCGACAGAGCGTTTGCGGAAAACTGGATCGACGTATACGAGACCCCCGGCAAGGCGTCCGGCGCGTATTCCATGGGGATCTACGGCGCGCATCCGTATGTGCTGCTCAATTACACGGACACCCTCGACGACGCGTTCACGCTGGCGCATGAGCTTGGTCATTCCATGCACTCCCACTATTCCAACACGACGCAGGACTACGTGAACCACGACTATAAGATCATGGTCGCCGAGGTTGCATCCACGGTCAATGAGGTGCTGCTCACGAAATATCTCCTTGCCACCGAAACGGATCCGGCACGGCGCGCGTATGTGCTCAATCACTTCCTCGAAGGCTTCCGGACCACGGTGTTCCGCCAGACCCTGTTTGCCGAATTTGAGAGAAAGGCGCATGAGCTGGAGCAGTCCGGTACGCCGCTTACCGCCGATTGCCTCAACGGCATCTATGCCGAGCTGGAGAAAACGTACTACAGTGCCGCGAAGATGCAGGACGTGGTAGCCGTGGAGTGGTCGTATATCCCGCACTTCTACCGTGCGTTTTACGTGTACCAGTACGCGACCGGCTTCTCCTCCGCCGTTGCCATCGCATCCCATATTCTGGAGACGGGCGACACTGCGGGATACCTCCGGTTCCTGACCACCGGCGGCAGCGATTATCCGCTCAACGAACTGAAAATCGCGGGTATCGATCTGACCGGACCGGAGGTGGTGGAGAATGCGATGCGTGTCTTTGACGAAACGATCGACGAGCTGGCGGCGGTACTGGTAAAGGAGTAAGCGATGCACGAGTATTTGCGGTATGATCCCGTAGTGTTCTCCGTCGGTGCGGATTACCAGATCCTCTTCTGGACGACCACGATGGGCATTGGCTGGATCGAGATCGACGGCGAACGGTTCACGGATGAGGAAGTCGGACTGCTCCACTACGGCGAGATGCACAAGATCCCGGTCTCCGGTGCGGTGCTGAACAGGGCAGGCCACTATACCGTTGTCTTTGTCGAATACAAGGAAAAGCCGCCGTATTTTCCGAAGGGCGAGGAGAAGATCCGGAAAACGTACGATTTTGTCCCGTATGGCGGCGGAGACCTGCGGCTGTTCCAGTTTGCGGACACACATGGTGCTGTGGAGGTTCCGCTCGAAACGTACCGCGCGTTTGCGGAAAGGACCGGCGGGGCGGATCTGCTCGTTCTGAACGGGGATATCAACGATTCCTCCGACCGGATCGATTGCTTTGCAACGACGTTCGCGCTGGCGGGCGGTGCGGTGCATGGGACGCGTCCGGTGCTGTATGCAAGAGGCAATCACGATACCCGCGGCCATGCGGCAGAGCTTTTGCCGGGATATAGTCCGACAGCGTTCCGGGATGGCAGACGGGAGAGCTTCTGGTCCTTCCGGCAGGGCGATGTGTGGGGCGTGATCCTCGATTGCGGCGAGGACAAGTACGACCACAATATCGAATACGGCGGTACGATCTTCTTCGACAATTTCCGCAGGCGCGAGACCGCGTATCTGGAAAGCCTGATCGCCAATCGGGAAAACGAATTTGACGCGCTGGGCGTGGGGCTGCGGATCGCGATCTGCCACGTGCCGTTTGTGGAACACTTCAAATTCCCGTTTGACGTGGGCGGCGAATACTACGAGCGGTGGACGGCTCTCCTTGCCGAGATGCACATCGACCTTCTGCTCTGTGGCCATATGCACACGGCATACTTTGTAAAACCGCACGCACCGGATCATCGGGACGCCGCATTCCCGACCGCGGTGCTGTCGATCCCCCCAAAGGAGTACGACGGCAAAACGCTCTACACCGGCGGCGCGATCCTGCGTCAGAACGGCAAGCGCGAGGCGGTGATCGTCCGCGGGGACACGTTTGTGGAGACGATGGAATTTTAGGTGCCAACGCCCCGCACGGGTGAATCGAATAGAAAAAGCGTGTCTGGATACGGTACGAGCTTGCCGTGTACAGACGCGCTTTTTTGGGTATAGGGGGCTTTACAAACCTGTCGTAATGTGCTATACTATACCCGAAAATTCCCGATTCAGAAAGGATCATTACTATGGATATACTGTTTTTTGGCGGACAGAGCAATATGGAAGGGCAGACCGAGGCACCGCCGGCGGATCGTTCCGATGTTCCCGGCTGCATCGAATATAAGCTGCTGGAACGGAAATACGTGCCGCTGCATCACCCGGCAGGCGAGGATGTGCCGCCCTATCTCGGAGGCGCGTGCTTCGGAAATGGCTCGCTCCTGCCTGATTTCTGCCGCAGATACCGCAAATTCCGCAGTGACGTGACGGTGGCGGCTGTCCATGCGGCACAGGGGGCAACCACCATCGACGATTGGGATCCCGAAAAAGGGCTTTACAAGGCGGCGGTCGATAAGCTGAAGGCGGCACTCGAGGATGCACCGGAACCGGTCGAGCACATCTACTACATCTGGCTCCAGGGCGAATCCGACGCCATCCGCGACCTGTCGGAGGACGAATACTACGACAAGCTCATCCGTTTCAAGAATTGTCTGAAGCGCGACTGCGGGATTGAAAAGTTCGGCATCATCCGCGTCGGATACTTCACCACGCCGGAAAAGGACGAGCGGATCATGGAAGCGCAGGAACGCGCCGTCCGCGAGGATCCCGACTTCCTCTTACTCACAAGAATCACCTCCCAGATCACGGAAAACCTGCTCAATCCCGATTTTATCAATCCCGAATACAGCGGTCACTACAACAACCGCGCGATGACGGTGGTGGGCAAGGACGCCGGGGAAACCCTTGGCAGATACGCGAAATACGGGAAATAAGAGAAACCGATACCTAAGGAAACGCTGATTTAAGCGTATCCCAAAAAACCGGACGCCAGCCTGTGTATCCGCACAGACCGCGCGTCCGATTTTCTTACTTCATCCCCAGCTCCCGCAGGATCGCGATTGCGGCGTCCCGGGGACGTTCGGCATGGATGTTCCGCTGTACGTCTGTCAGATCCACGTAGTCCCCGTTGCGTGCGCATTCGCATAACGCCTCCACGACATACGCCTCCCGGTACCGATCCTTCACGAACGCCATTTCCACGGAGCTATGCATCCGATTATCCAGTGCGTCCACCATGGTGCGGTAGAGAAAGTGATCCGCACCGAGCAGTTCCCGCATACGCCGGATACAGGCGATCGCCTCCGTCATCTGTTCCACGGTCACACGCCGCCGATACCGCCATCCGCACGATCCTCCGCCGAGCAGCGCGTCCACGGATGTGTCGAGAATGAGCGCGAGATCCTGTAAAATCCCCGTGTCTGGCAGAAATTCGCCCGTCTCCCTTAATTAAAGATATTGTTGGGTAAAAAAGAAAGGTCAGTCGATTTTGCCGATGAAGCGGTAGTAGA